>CAJWBT010000037.1 GCA_913020235.1 uncultured Chloroflexota bacterium | reverse complement strand
CACGGTGGCCGGCTTCGTCAAGGACTCCCTTTTACACACTCCTTGGGACTCTACCCCCCTGAAGGGCTAGCCCGAAATGATTACTCCTTTTTTCACCCCCTTTTCACCCCCGAAATCACTCACCGGAGTGATTCGGGTCCGCCAATCATCTTTTATGATTAACCCTAGACGCTTGACAAAACCCACGAGAGATTAGCCAGAGATACATACAGGGCTACACCCAATTCGAAAAGGAGGTTCGCTGTGAGTACTCGGAATGAAGCTGTGACACCGCTTTTTGACCGAAACGTATCTTCGTTGGCCCGAGTCTCTTCGGTGGTGGCGATATCCGCCTTTCTGGTTGTTTGGACCGTATCCGCCCTGATCATCGGCTACGCCTTGTTGGCGCTCACCCCGGCTTTTCGGGGCCTGGAACGAGGCGCACATGGAGTTCGCCGTCTGCTTGATTCACGTGGCCGTCTAACCCATCGTATCAGCTGAGCGCAGGGTGACGGTCTGAGAAGTCTCTGATTCTTGCCCGACCCTGAGCTGTCTTTGGAGTTCCCCAGAGCGGCCTTGATCATCGCGGGCGGCGACGGGTAGCGACGAGCCCTGACCTTCCCCAGGCAACCCCCCCCAATTTTCTCTTCTTCCCAGCCTACTGCCTTGACCCTTACCGGCTCCCCTCGTACAATCATGCTGACAGGGTTGTATTCTTGGGAGGTGCTGATGGACTCCGGCATTATCGGGAAGATCGAAAAGGCCAGGAGATACGCAGAAGAGAAGGAACGGGTGACGATCTCCAGTTTCAAAGCCACGTTCCAGGGCAATCACAACACATACGATGTCGACTTTGACTCCGGCAACTGGCAGTGCGGCTGTCACTTCTTCACCACAAGGGGGGTTTGCAGCCACACGATGGCCCTCCAGCGAATCCTAGAGGACATGCTCGCCCGAGAACCTCACGCCGCCGAGGCTCTCTAGCCTAGACCGGGCGACTCCAGACGGAGGCAGGACTGAGTGCCTGGCTATCACGCGTTCCGGGCTCCGGTTCAGCGCCGCCATCGGGAATGCCTTCAAACCGCCGTACTCGCGGCCGCAGCGGTGCTGCTCGGGCCGGGAGTTCACCTGTTTTCCATCCCCTTCCCTCACCACGCGCTGGCAGGCCTTCATGCCGGACGAATGCCACCCCGCATAAACCCAACTTGATCTCGGTCCCAGGTTCGACGTTGACAGTGATGGGAGTCCCGATTACACTCGCATCTGTTCAAGGTGGCTCCTAAGTCAAAATGAACTCGTACGGTGTCGCACCATGGCTCGGAAGAGCCTTCCAGCCGTCAAAGACGCTGCGCCGTTATGCCGGTAATATCATGGATGCGCTGATAGGGTGCCCAAAGACTGGCGTTTGGTCCGGGCGATCTGCTCCATCACGATTGGAGGGTCTGCCGGCGCCGAGGAATCGCTGGACGAAATGAGTTCCAACGAGGTATCGCCGTCGGAGTTCCTGGTCGTAGGGCTGAACCATCGCACCGCTCCCCTGGAAGTCCGGGAGAAACTGTCGCTGACCAAAGCCCAGCTGCCCGGAGCGTTGAAGGTCATGAAGCGCTACGGGGTGCCGGGAGTGATCCTCTGCACCTGCAACCGATCTGAGTTCTACGCTATGGAGCCGCCCGGCGCTTCGAACTCACACCAACATTTGGGGGGAGGAGAGGAGCGAATCAAGCAGTTTCTGGCGGACCGGTTCGACATCTCCCTGGTGGATATTGAGCGGTACCTCTACGTCTGCCGGAGCCAGGAGTGTATCCACCACCTCTTTCGGGTGACCTCCAGCCTGGATTCGATGATCCTGGGCGAAGAGCAGATCATCGGCCAGGTCCGGGCCGCCCTGGAAACCGCCAGCCAGTTGGACACCGTCCCCGGCCCCCTATCGCACTTTTTCCAGCGGGCGCTGGGCGTGGGGCGCAAGGTGCGCCGCGAGACCGAGATCGGCCGCAACGCCTCGTCGGTCAGCCGGGCCTGCGTGGAGCTGGCTAAACGTGCCGTGGGGGACCTCAACAACCTGGGGGTAATGGTCGTGGGCGCCGGGGACGCGGGAAAACTGGCCGCCTTCGCGCTGTGCCGGTCCGGGTTGCGAGAGATCACCGTAATCAACCGCACCTACGAACGGGCCGAGGAGCTGGCCCGCCAACTGTCGGGCCGGGCCCTACCTTTCCAAGACCTGGCAGGAGCCCTCTCTCGCACGGACATCGTCATATGCTGTACCGGCTCTCCGGGGTACGTCCTGGAAGCCAAGATGGTACGCGAAGCCATGGCACTACGCCCGGAGCGGCCCCTGTTCCTCCTGGACATCGCCGTCCCCCGGGATATTGACCCCGCGGTGAGCCGGATCGACAATGTTCACCTCCACGACGTGGATGACCTGGAGACGGTTTCCGAAGCCAACCGGCAGGAGAAGGACCGGGAAGCCCGGCACGCCGAAGAATTAGTCGGCGAAGAGACATCGCACTTTCAGGAGTGGTGGCGCACCCTGGCAGTGCTGCCCACGATGCTCGCGCTGCGCGGCCGGGCGGAGGAGATACGGGAAGAGGAACTCGAAAAGACCCTGAAGAAGCTGGACGGCAACCTGACACCCGAACAACTAGCCTCCGTGGAGGCCATGACTCACGCCATCGTGAACAAGCTTCTCCATGGCCCAACGGTCTACCTGAAAGGCCGGCGTGCGCCGGCCGACCTCCGGGTGGCCAAGGAGATATTCCGGCTGGCCGAGGAAGACCTGTAGGGAGCCTCCGAAGTCCGTTAGCTGAATGCCCGTGGGAGATATGTCCTTAGTAGAAAAATACGCGCTACTGCCCGAAGAGATCGACCGGGAGAGCCTCAGGAGAGTCCAGGCCAGCCTGCCCAACTCTCTGTCCTTGTCCCCCGATGAACGGTACGTGGTGTGCCGCATCGTGCGGGCCGAAGGGGACCCGGAAATAGCTCGGGCGGTCCGGTTCAGCCCGGAGGCCGTAGAACGGGGGGTGGCCGCCCTCCGGCCGGGAGCCCAGATCATCACCGATGTCCGGATGGTGGAAGTAGGGATTTCCAAAGTGTTGCTTTCCAGCCGGCAAGTGTCCACCCGATGCGCTATAGATACCCCTGAGGTGGCAGCCAGGGCCCGGAAGGAAAAGACCACCCGGTCGGTAGCCGCCATGCGTGAGCTTGCCCCGTATATGGATGGCGCGGTCGTGGTGGTGGGCAACGCGCCCACCGCCCTATTGGCCGTGGTGGACCTGGTCAACGAGGGACGGGCTGCGCCCGCGCTGGTCATCGGCATGCCTGTGGGCTTCGTGGCGTGTGCCGAATCCAAGGAAGAGCTGCTCGGCAGCTCCGTTCCCCACATCTGCATCAGGGAGTACCGTGGCGGCAGCTCGGCGGCCGCGGCCACGGTGAACACCCTTCTGTCCCTGGCGAAGGAGGGAGATGCGCCGTGACCAGCGAGGTTAGGCGAGCCATGGGACCTGCCGGCCCCGGCTCCGGGGCTTCCACCTGGGGCGTGGTGCTGCTGGCCCACGGCAGTCAGCGCGGCACCAACCGGAGTGAGTGCTCCTGCTCCTGGAAGCACTCGGAAATACCCGATTGGTGCCGGCGCTGCCCCAGTACCCCCCAGGGACTCGATGAGGCCGCGGACCGGCTCCAGGCCCTTCTGGGGCTCCAAAGCAGCCAGGTCGTGCTGTCGTGTCTCGAGTTCATTCAGCCTTTTCCGGACCAGGCCGTCCGTCTTCTGAAGGAGCGGGGGTTCAGCCGGGTGGCGGTGATGCCCTTTCTGTTGGGGCAAGGCAAGCATGCGACCTTGGAGCTGGACGAGATGCTGGCTGAGCTTCGAACCCAGTCCCCGCAGATGCAAATCTACCTGGCCGAAGGCCTGGGCGCGGACCCCCACCTGGCCGACCTGGTGGTGCAGCGAGTGCTTGGGATGAGGGGTCTGCTACCGTCTCCCAACGGCGGAGGCCATACCACCGGGGTGCTTCTCGTAAAGGCCGGCACCCAGACCCAATACGATGATTGCCAATGGCTGGAGGAGCTGGGCCAACTGGTCGAGAAGCGGCTGGGGCCCGGCTACGCGGTGGCGGCGGCCCAGTCCCACTATGGCGACCCAACCATGGATTCGGCCACCCGATACCTGGTCGAAGAGCGCCAAGCCTCCGCGGTCCTGTGTGTCCCCTACCTCTTCTTCCCGGGTCTGATCCTGAAGCGGAACGTGTTGGGCGGTATGGACCGGCTGCGCCGAGAGTACCCGGATGTGCCCATGGCGGTAGCGCCTCCGCTGGGCGTGGACGATAGGGTGGTGGCCGTGGCCGCGGCACGAGTCCGGAAACTCTGGGAGCGGGCGGAGACCGACAGGCCCTGAGACGTGCGGCCAGAGGATGCAACACGCTGATGAATGATGGCCAGGCCGCCAACGGAAGGCAAGAGAGCGAATACAGCCTCCCGACGGTCAGGGGACGCGGGCTTCGCACCGGCTACACCACCGGCGCCTGCGCCGCCGCGGCGGCCAAGGCGGCCACCCTGGCGTTGCTCACCGGCAAGCCGGTCGGCGAGGTCTTGATTCATCTGCCCATCGGCCGCGACGCCACTCTGCGCGTGCACCGGTGCGAATGGGCCGGTGACGGCCGGGAAGTCCTGTGCTCGACCATTAAGGACGGTGGCGACGACCCCGACGCGACCCACGGCGCGGAGATTTGCGCCACCGTGTCCCTTGATTCCGGATCAAACGGGGAGGCCGGATCAAACGGGACCGTCCGAATCGTGGGAGGCCCCGGCGTGGGAACTGTGACCCGCCCCGGCACCGGCATCGATGTTGGCGAACCCGCGGTCACCCGGGTCCCCCGGCGGATGATCGTTGAGTCGGTGCGGGAGGCCGCCGGCAGCCAGGGCCTGGGAGCTGAGGCCGGTTTCACCGTGCTGATTTCCGTCCCCAGCGGGGAGGAGATCGCCAAGAAAACGACCAACGCCCGCCTGGGGATAATGGGGGGAATATCCATCCTGGGCAGCACCGGCGTGGTCCAGCCCTACTCGACGGCGGCGTGGCGCGCCAGCGTCCATCTGGCCATCGACGTGGCGTCGGCCAACGGTTTGCCCCACCTGGTGCTGTCCACCGGCACCCAGAGCGAGGCCTTTGCCAGAGAGTGCCTGGACTTGCCCGACATGGCCTACATCGAAGCCGGCATTTTCAGCGGCCCCGCGCTGAAGCGCTGTGTCACGCGGAAGGTTGTGCGGGCCACCCACGCGGGCATGGTGGGAAAGCTTTCGAAAATGGCCATGGGTTACTTCGTCACTCACGTCGCCGGCAACAAAGTAGATTGCACCTTCCTGGCCTCCCTGGCCGCGGAGTGCGGCGCTCCCCCTCAAGTCCAGGAGGAGATGCGCCAGGCCGCCAGCGCCCGCCACTTCCAGGAAATCGCCCAGGCCCACAACCTGCTGGCAGTGTTCCCCCTCATGTGCCGGCTGGTCTGCCAGGAAAGCCGGAAGCTCCTGGGCGCCGACTCCGGCGCGCTGATCGTCGATACCCTGTGCTTCGATTTCGATGGGGCGTTGTTGGGGTGGGCCTCCACCTCTCCCGACGGCATCCCGCTGGTGGCTCCTTCGGGCGCGGCCCCCGATGGCTAGAGGCAGTCCCAGTTCCGCTTCTCCTGAGCGGGAAGAGAGCGCCGTGGAGGGATTCGACCGGGCACTTGGTCTGCCCGACGAGGCTTTCGAGCAACGCCGCCCGCGACGAGGCCAGATCACCAAACGGGAGGTCCGGGCATTCACCCTGTATTCGCTGGGCCTGCGTCCCGGCAGCGTGGTATGGGACATCGGCGCGGGGACCGGGTCGGTGGCGGTAGAGGCGGCTCTCATCGCTCGCCGGGGTTCGGTGTACGCCGTGGAGCGGGAGGAAGACAGCCTCCGTCTCCTGCGCCGGAACGTGGCCCGCTGGGGTCCAGGCAATGTTAACGTAGTCCCGGGCGAGGCTCCCGGGGTTCTGGAGGGCCTGGCAACCCCCGACTCGGTGTTTGTCGGAGGGAGCGGAGGCCGTCTGGCCGCGATTCTGAGCGCGGTGGCGGCCCGGCTTCATCCCCAAGGCCGAATCGTGGTCAACATGGCGGTATTGGAGCGAACCCAGGAGGCTTACCACCAGCTAAAGGGGCTCGGATTCGCCACGGAATTGACCATGGTGAGTTCGGCGCGGGGGAAGGAGATGACCGACGGGACGGTGCGCTTGGACGCAATGAATCCAGTGTTTGTCGTCACCGCCTGGCGTAATGAGTGACCCCATGGGCAACGGCCCGTCTTCCGTGACCTGCGGCCGCCTGTATGGAGTCGGCGTGGGGCCTGGCGACCCGGAGCTGGTCACGCTCAAAGCCCTGCGAGTCCTCCAGCGTACGCCGGTCATCTGCGTGCCCCATGCTGAGACCCGGCCGGACAGCTACGCCCTCGGCATCGTAAGGGAGTTCCTGGACCCGAAAAGGCAGGAGGTCCTCCGCTTCGCCTTCCCCACCGACGATGCCGAAGCGGCGGCCACGGTGTGGCGTCGCGCCGCGGATACCCTTGCCGAGCGGCTTCAGCAAGGGCAGGACGTAGCCTTCATCACCGAAGGGGACCCCATGTTGTACAGCACCTTCTCATACGTGCTGGACGGCATCCGTGCCGAATACCCCAGCATTCCGGTGGAGATCATCCCCGGCGTTTCCTCGGTGATGGCGGCAGCGGCCAGCGCCGGAGTTCCCCTGGTAACCGAAGGGCAGCGGCTGGCCGTCCTGCCGGCGGTTTATGGTATCGACGACCTTTCCGAGACCATCGCCGGCTACGACACCGTCGTCCTGATGAAGGTGAACCGCGCTCTGGTGGGCGGCCTGTCCAATCTGGAGACCCTGGGACCGGCCGGCGAAAGCTTATATGTGCAGCGGGCCTCCACGTCTCGGGAAAAAGTCGTGCGGGACCTCCGGCAGCTTGAAGAGGATGACCTGGACTACTTCTCCGTGTTGATCATCAGAAAGTAGGTCGCATGGCAAGGGATAAAGGCAAAGTCTACATTGTCGGCGGAGGGCCGGGGGATCCGGAGCTGCTGACCCTCAAGGCGAAGCGGATCATCGAATCCGCCGATGTTGTGATCTACGCCAACTCACTGGTGCACCCGTCCGTGGTGGACTTCGCCCGGCCTGGGGCGGAGGTGCACGGCAGCCAGTCCCTCAGTCTGGACGAAATAATGGAGTTGGTGATCCGGGCGGTGCGCCAGGGAAAGACGGTGGCCCGCATCCAGAGCGGTGATCCGGCGATCTACGGCGCCATTCTGGAGCAGATGCGAGTCCTGGAGAGGGAGGGTATCGAGTACGAGGTGGTCCCCGGAGTCAGCTCGGCTTTCGCCGCCGCCGCCCTCCTCAAGGTTGAGCTGACCGCCCCCGAGATTTCCCAGACGGTGATCATGACCCGGGCCGAGGGCCGCATCGCCATGCCCTCGGGGGAGCAGCTACGGGACCTGGCGGTCCACGGCAGCACCCTGGTTATTTTCCTGAGCATACCCCGAATGGCCAAAATAGCCAGGGAATTGCGGGCCGCTGGGTATCCCAAGGAGACCCCGGTTGCGGTAGTGTACCGGGTGGGCTGGCCCGACGAAAAGGCGATACAAGGCACCCTGGCCGACATCAGCGCCAAGGTGAGGGCGGCCAAAATTACCCGGCAGGCGTTAATTCTGGTAGGACGGGTGGTGGACCCGTTGTTGCGTCAGCCGGGTGCTCCTGAGGATACCCAAGCATCATCTCACCTGTACTCAAAGGATTACAGTCACCTATACCGGCGGGCCGGGGCCAGATCGAAATCGTCCGGCGCCGCCACTCGTGGCAAGAGTGCGCGGTGAGGCAATGGCCATGACCGGCACTGCCGTCGTGGCGGTCTCGCGCCGTGGCTCGGTGCTGGCGCGCTCCTTGGCCGCGTCCCTGCCCGGTGACACGGCGCTATATCTCCAGCGCCGCTTCCACCGAGACGACAGCGAGTCCATTCCCTTCGACCCACCGGCGCGCTCTCTGGTCCATCGGGTTTTTGAAAAGTACCAACGCCTGGTGTTGTTCCTGCCCCTGGGCGCGGCAGTGCGGCTCCTGGCACCCTGCCTCAAGGACAAGCGCAAAGACCCGGCCGTGGTGTGCGTGGACGACGCCGGCCGGTTCGCGGTGAGCCTGCTCTCCGGGCACCTGGGCGGCGCCGACCGTCTGGCGGAAGAGGTGGCCCGAGCCCTGGGCGCCACACCGGTGGTCACCTCCGCCTCCCACGTTGCCGGCACACTGGCGGTGGACCTTTTGGGCCACGACTTTGGCTGGAGGCTGGAGGCGGAGCCGGTGGCCATCACCCGGGCCAGCGCCGCCGTGGTGAACGGGGAGCCGGTGGGGGTCTACCAGGAGGCCGGAGAGTCCCACTGGTGGCCTCTGGACCGGCCGTTGCCCGGCAACATCACCGAGCACCATTCCCTGGAAAGCTTGATGCAATCAACTTGTGCCGCCGGTTTGGTCATCTCCGACCGTCAGCGTCCCGCGCACGGTCAGGCGGGGAGCTACCAGTCCGCGTTCGGGGACCGGCCCGCGGTCGTCTACCGCCCGCGCACCCTGGCAGCGGGAATGGGGTGTCGCCGGGGCGTCCCGGCCCGGGAGCTGGAAGACCTGCTAGCCGATACTTTCCGCCGCAACAACCTGGCGCTGGGGAGTCTCCGGTGCATTGCCACGGCGGAGCTGAAACGGGACGAGCCGGGGCTGCTCGCCCTGGCCGACGATCACAGTGTTCCGATGCTATGCTACAGCGCCGAAGAGCTGAACAGCGTGTTTGGCCCGCAACCCGTGGCAGAAGGCCAGGGTCGGATTGAAAATCCCCCCAACTCTCCTTTACGAAAGGGGGGCAAGAAGGGATTCGCCGAAGGGAGATTCCCGGCCGGTGGTAAGACCTCGGGCAGCCCGACCCCTTCGAGAGCGGCCCACCGGCTGTTGGGGTTGTGGGGCGTGTCCGAGCCCGCCGCGCTTCTGGCCGCCGGGAGCCAGGAGCTGCTGGTAACCCGAGTCAAGACGTCTCGGGCCACCGTAGCCGTCGCCCGTTTGGTTTTTCCAAACGGCCGGAGCCAATAAGCCACAGAGACGCAGAGGCACAGAGATTCAAGGGTTGAATGAGATTACCGAAAAGATAATAGGGTGCGCCATTGAAGTGCACCGGCATCTGGGTCCGGGGCTTCTGGAGCACGCTTACGAAGAGGCCCTCTGCACCGAGTTCCAACTGCAAGGGATCGACTACCGGCGCCAGGTGGCAGTGCCCCTCGACTATAAAGGCCGTCCCATTGGAGAATACAGGATTGACTTTCTGGTGAAAGATATGGTCGTCGTTGAGATCAAGAGCGTGGAGCGGCACGATCCTGTGTTTGAAGCACAACTTCTGACCTACCTCAAGATCACCGGCAAGAAAGTAGGACTCCTGATAAATTTCAACTCTGGGCTGCTCAAGCATGGTATTAGAAGAGTCATCCTCTAAACTCTCTGTGCCTCTGTGACTCTGTGGCTATGAAGGACGGGGCGATGGAAACAAGCGGCGGAAACGGCAAGCTCTACCTGGTGGGACTCGGGCCGGGCGCCCGTCAGCACCTTACGTCGGCCGCGCTCGCCGCCATAGCGGAATGTGACGTAGTGGTCGGTTACCGGCCCTACGTCGAGCAGGTGAGGGACCTGCTCGACGGTAAAGAGCTGGTCGCGATGGAGCTGACGCAGGAGATGGAGAGGGCAGCCCGAGCCGTGGACCTGGCATCGGCGGGCCGCCGGGTGGCAGTGGTCTCCTCGGGCGACACCGGTATTTACGGCATGGCCGGGCCTGTCTTCCGGGTGTTGGTGGACCGAGGCTGGGACGGGGAAACCCCGCCGGTGGAGGTGATCCCGGGTGTCTCGGCAATGCAAGCGGCGGCGGCGCTGCTGGGCTCACCGCTGATGCAGGACTTTTGCGCCATCAGCCTCAGCGACCTGATGACCCCCTGGGATACCATTCGCCTCAGGCTGGAAGCGGCGGCTCGAGGAGATTTCGTGGTCGCCCTGTACAACCCCCGGAGTCAGAAACGCGACTGGCAGCTGCCGGAGGCCCGCCGCATCTTTCTGGAGCATCGCTCTGGGACGACGCCCGTCGGCATCGTGCGCGAGGCCTACCGGCCGGAGCAGCGGATTACGCTCACGGACCTGCATCACCTGGAAGAGCATTGCCAGACCGTCGATATGGTAACCACCGTGGTGATCGGCAACTCCACCAGCTACTTGCACCAGGGATCCATTGTCACTCCCCGGGGCTATGAGGTCAACCAGACTTTATAGCCCCACCACTTGGCCCACCCCTCTCGGCTCGGCTTCCGCTTATCACCTCCAAGAGCAATTGCGTCCTGGCCCTCACAAAACCGAGGGCTGACACGCTGTTTGCCAGACAATCTGGAAGGTATGTTGAACCAGACCGGCAACGTCAGGTGTCTTGATTGCCAATCAGGCATCGGATTTGCAAGGCTGTCCGGCAGCAATGTTCTATCTGGAGACATAGATAGCCGAAGCCGGCAATGGGAGCGTGTTATGTCTACCTCGCCGCTGGGCGGGAGCCGTTCCGCCGTTGAGATCGTCCACGAGATACTGTCGCTGTGTAACAACGGCGGCATCCACAAGACCGCCATCATGTACCGTGGCAACCTGAGCGACGACCAGCTTCGCAAGTACCTTTCCATGTTGTGCGGTGAAGAACTCATCGCCGGCGACGAGACAGGCCAGTTCCAGATCACATCCGGGGGCCAAAAGATTCTGAGCCGGATGGCCAACGCGATGAAGACTCTGCGGGAGCTGAGGCGCGAGCTAGGCAATAGGCCGGTAGCGGTCCCCGCCTGACGGCGCCGGCCCCTGGTACCTGGTTAAGGATCGTCCGTTCGCCCTACGCTTGTCGAAGGCCGCGGTCCAGGCGGTTCAGCAAGCCTGTCCTAAGTCCGGCCGAAGCGCTCGCCGCGAACGGTTTTCAACTCCGATTATGGGAAGGAAGTACTAGCAGGCAGATGGGTTGTCGCCGCGCTGTGCTGTTCTCCGGCGTGGTAGGAGCTGCGGACCAAGGGTCCCGAGGCCACGTGCTTGAAACCCATCGCCTCCCCGGCTTCCCGAAGCTCGGCGAACTCGTCCGGGGTGTAGAAACGGGCCACGGGAAGATGCTTGCCGGACGGGCGCAGGTACTGGCCGATGGTGAGCAGGCCGCAGCCCACTTCCCTCAGATCCTCCATCGTCTCCAGCACCTCATTGGTAGTCTCCCCCATTCCCACGATTATTCCCGACTTGGTGACCGCGCTCGGGTCCATGTCCTTGACCCTGGCAAGTAGCTCCAGCGATAGCCGGTAGTCGCCCTTCGGCCTTACCCTGGGAAAGAGGCGCCGGGCAGATTCTATGTTGTGGTTGAGCACCTCGGGGCGGGCGTCGACGACCTTCTTGAGGGCCGGCCAGGACCCCTCAAAGTCGGGAATCAGGACTTCGACCTTGCAGCCAGGGGCTTGCTGGCGGATTTTCTTGATGCAGGAGGCGAAGATGAACGCGCCGCCGTCGGCCAGGTCGTCGCGGTTGACCGAGGTGATGACGCAGTAGCGGAGGCCCATGGTCCTCACCGTTTCCGCCACGCGGCCGGGCTCCCGGAGGTCGATGCCGGCGGGGCGGCCGGTGGTAACGGCACAGTAGTGGCAGTGGCGGGTGCAGACATCTCCCAGAATCATGAAGGT
>CAJWBT010000036.1 GCA_913020235.1 uncultured Chloroflexota bacterium | reverse complement strand
CCGGGCGGTCCGGTGATTAGACTCTACCCCATCTTGTCCACAGCGGCAAGGGATGCCGATGCGGGCGCGGGGGTCTTTGCGCCCCGCTCTTGGCCCCTGCTCCCAGAGTGCGGCCCTCCGCCGGCCTTCCTTGATGGTCAGCCGCGAGGTGCCGGGCACGCCGGTCTACTCAACGGGGATCGCGGAGGCGCGAAAAGACTGGGAATTGGCGCGGGGACCGGGACGGCAGCTAGCAGGAAAAGTCTGGCCAGAAGGGGGCGCAAGATGCGAACAAGGCGCGCCCCGGACCCCCATATATGTGCTGGACGCGCTTGCACTCGAAAGGGGGCTGCGGAGTCGAAACTCCGCCGCAGGGTCAAGCCAGGGATGCTCCCCCTCGGCCGGCGACCCCACCCGCGTGCGGTATCACCGGGCCGGTCTCGACCCCTTACCAGGCTTTACCGCGGGGACCGGGGCCTTGGCCCGCGCCCGCGGGGGCAAGCCATCGGGGCTGCCGAAGCCGTTCTGACTAAGCCCGTTGGTGCTCTCGACCGGCGCCAAACCCGCGATGTGGGATTTCACTAGCTGAAGGTAATCCAACGCCAGCCGGGGCAGAAGGAACCGATCGCGGACCGATTTCCGGGCAGCTTCGCCGATACGAGCGCGTAGGCCGGGGTCTTGAATAAGCCGTACGACCCGCTCGGCACACTCCTCCGGCGAGTCAACCAGGTACCCGGTGACACCGTCCTCGATCTGGACACGTATGCCCCCCACGTTGCCGCCGATGACGGCCGCGCCCTTCCACATGGCCTCGGTGACGGTCAGCCCGAAGCCCTCACGGGTGGACTTCTGGATCAACACCTTCGAAGCCACCTGGAAAGCGTTGACGATGCAATCCACGGTGCAAGGCAACCCATTGGGGTCGAAGTACAGGTGGATGTCGGGGTCGCCGGCAGCATGCTCCTGGACGTTGGCCAGCACCTCCAGAGCCTCCGGGTCGTCGTTGGCCAGGCTCAGGCCCAGCAATGCCAGTTGCAGTCCGGGGATGTCGCGGCGAGCCAGGCGATAGGCGTCGATCACACCCTTGGGGTCTTTCCAGGGGTCGAAACGCGACACCTGGGTCATAAGAGGCCGCGCCGGGTCTATCCCCATGGCGGCCACCAGGTCAAGTGCCTCGGACTCGTCAACAGGGTCGTTCTTCGTGGTCAGCGGGTCGATGGCAGGCGGCACGATGCAGACCGGTGGGGCATCGCCCAACCCCGTGGGCGCGTATTCGGGCAAGGACACGATTACCTGGTCGTAATCCCGGGCCAGGGGCATCAGCGTTTCGAGCACCGATCCGTTCGGCGCCGTCAGGTCTATGTGGCACACCCAGAGCCAGGTCTGGTCGGCCCGTTTCGGCAACAAGCGGGCCAGGGGCAGAAGCTGCGGGTCGTGGAGAAACCATACGTCGGCCGCAAGCTGGTTTTGGCGAATCTCCTCAGCCACATCCCGAATATTCTGGAAATAGACCTCCAACTCACTGGCCGATAGGGTGCCCTCCGCCCCTTGAAGCAGGTTGTGAATGCGCTTGGTGACCTTGAAAAACTCGGGCGCCGGGTTGATAACCACCCTCTCGGTGGCGATGCCCAACGAGTTCATCAAGGGGACCAGAGACTGAAGGATTTCGGCTACGCCCCCGCCAAAGGCGGTACTGTTGAGATGGACGACCCGCAGGTGGCCCAGGTCACGGGCGACCGCCGTAAGATCGTCCGCCAACTGGGGAGTTATCAGAGGAAGGTAATGTTCAAATGGAACCACCGGTTGAGCTAGCTTAAGGTACATTCAGTGAGTACTCCCTCTCAAATACTGCTATATTGCGCACATCCTCTACACCGCTGTGGGCCTTGACAGATATGGTGATATTTCCAGGTACTAATCATTTCACCAGTTCGGTTCAAGTTCAAGCAATAAAGGTACGTCTATTTATGAGTTCTGCGGAAAACGCAATCACAAGCAACCCTTACTCCACGGTGACGGACTTGGCCAGATTGCGGGGTTGGTCCACGTCGCAGCCCCGAAGCACCGCGATCTGGTAGGCCAGCATTTGCAGTGGCACCGCGGCCAGCAGGGGCACCAGGTTGTCCGGCGCCTGGGGGATGTAGAGGACGTCATCCACCTGGGAGGGCAACTCCTTGTCGCCCTCGGTCACGACCGCCAGCACCACACCGTCGCGGGCCTTGACCTCTTTGATGCTGTTCACTACTTTGTCGTACATCGCGTCCCGGGGCGCTAGCGCCACGGTCGCCATATGCCGGTCGATCAAGGCGATGGGCCCGTGCTTCATCTCGCCGGCCGGGAGCCCTTCGGCATGGATGTAGCTGATCTCTTTCAGCTTGAGGGCGCCCTCCAGGGCAATGGGAGCGTTTATGCCTCTGCCCAGGAAGAGGAAATTATTGTAGGTGCAAAACCGGCGGGCAAGTTGCCGGTAGACGCCGGCTTCAGCCAGGATTTCGCCGATCAGCCGGGGGCATTGGGAAAGGTCGTCTACCAGTTGCCGGGTCTGGTCCTCAGTGATGAAGCCGCGCTCCTGGCCCAGGTAGGCCGCCAGGAGGTTCAACGTGGTGAGAGACGCGATGAACGTCTTGGTGCTGGCCACGCCAATTTCAATTCCGGAGTGCATGTAGAGGGTGCCTCCGGCCAGGCGGGTGGCCTGGCTGCCTTCCACGTTGCAGATGGTGACTAGCGGGCTACCCATCTCCCGCACCAACTGCATTGCCGCCACCGTATCCGCCGTCTCACCCGATTGGCCGATAGAAACCACCAGGGTGTGGTCGTCGATATACGGGCCACGGTAGCGGAACTCCGAAGCGCTCTCCGCCTCGGCGGGCAGGCCTGCCAGCCGCTCCACCAAGTGGCGGCCCACCTGGGCAGCATGAAGGCTGGTGCCACAGCCGATCAGCACCACCCGTGTCAAGGCTCGTATGTCCTCACTGGAGAGAGGCAGGTCCGCCAGGTCGATCCGCCCCGCCTGGAAGTCCACCCGCTGCCGCAGGGCGCTGGCAACCGCCTGAGGCTGCTCCATGATCTCTTTGAGCATGAAATGCCGGAAGCCACCCTTGTCGATAACGATGTCCTCCGGAGAGACCGTGCGGACCTCTTTTTCGATGGGGCGGCCTTCCAGGTCCCAATAGCTGGTGCCTTCCTTCGTGACCACCGCCATCTCACCCGAGTCCAGGAAACCCACTCCGCCAATCATGGGTTCGTGCCGGAACAGGGGCAGCAGGGCCGGAAGGTCGCTGCAAACGATGCCCTGTCCGTCGCGGTGAGCCACCACGATCCCGCCGGCGTATCCCAGCCGCAGGGCGCAGATCATGCCGCTGTGGCCTTGATGGGTGGCGGTAACAGCCTGAGACCCCTTGAGCAGCCGTCCCATCCGCCGGAAAGCGTCCTCGAAGCCCAAGCCCTGGTCCATCCCTTCTTCGATGAGGTGGGTGATGACCTCGGTATCCGTTTCGGAGGAAAAGTGGTGCCCCCCAGCCTGAAGATTGGCCTTGAGTTCCACGAAGTTTTCCACGATACCGTTGTGCGCCACGGCGACCCGGCCTTGGCAATCGGTATGTGGATGGGCATTGGCGTCCGACGGTCTGCCATGAGTAGCCCAACGGGTATGGCCCAGACCAACAGAGCCATGAGGCAGGTCACCCCGATTGGCCGCCGCAAGGCCGTCGACCTTGCCCACGGCCTTGCGGAACTGGAGCCGGCCAGCAGGATCTATTATGGCGATACCGGCGCTGTCGTAGCCCCGGTATTCCAGGCGACGCAGCCCCTCGAAGATGATGGGCCACGCGTCCTTATCGCCGACATATCCAACTATTCCGCACAAGGCTCCCCCTTGCAAGCGTCGATCTATAGCTGTCAGCAGTATATTGACGGCCTTCGCCCTGTGTCAACGCAACTTGGCGCCGGGGTCAACGAGACAGCATCCAAAATACTGGCCAGACCGCAAACCCCTTTTATCAAATCTCCCGGGCCCGGGCCAGGCCCCGGACTTTTCGGCCCACCGGGCAGCGGCCGGTCACCTCTGCAGTTGCGCCAGAAAATCGCTCAGTTCAGTGGCCAAGTCCTGGGCAAGCACATCGTCCTGCGACTCCGCCAAATCCTTCAGGTTCTCGTCTACGGCCGTCGCTTCCTCAAAAATGTCCTTAAGGGACATATCTAGACCGCTCCCGCCGTCGCTTTTTTCTGCGCCCGTGGCCGGCGCCTCAGCCGAGGCCCCCTCCGCCGGCTGTCCGCCCGCGCCAGCTCCCGAATCGCCGCCGGACTTCCCGCCTGTACCGCCTCCCGACTTCCCGCCGCCGCCGCCTCCCGAGTTCCCGCCACCTCCACCTCCCGAACCGCCGCCTGCTGTTTCGTCGGAGTTTGACAGACCGTCGGCTCCGGACCCCACCGGGCGCACGTCCGACACGCCTTCAAGCCGGACCCGCATGGCGGAAGTCTCGTCTTCATCCGGAGAGTCGTCCGGGTCATCGTCCGACTCCGAATCATCGTCCGAGTCCGAATCATCGTCCGAATCCTCGTCATCGGATTCGCCTTTGCCGCGCTTGCGGAACAGCTTGCCAAGCAATCCTCCGCCATCGCCACCATCGTCGTCGTCATCGCCGTCATCATCGGAGGAATCCCGGTTGCTTCCCGGACTGTCGTCATCGTCCAGGTCGTCGTCGTCCCCGTCATCATCATCCCCGCGGATGCGGTTGATCACTTTTAAAAAGCCCACTGATTAACCTCCTTAAACTCCGCCGGGCAACATGACACTGGAGGCGACGGGGGGAATCGCGAACATATTGAAACCGGTCATGACGCAGGTGATCCCACCAAAAAAGGCCATATTAGTGTAGTGCCCCCCCAGCGCGAACTTGGGCGCCAGGGCGTTGGAAACGGTCATGGATAACAAGGCGACCAGGGTCAGAAGCGACAGCGTGGCCATGTCATGCGACTGAAAGACCGGCAGCGAGGGCAGGAGGCCCAATCCGGAGCCAGCGGAATTAGCCGCCAGCTCCTCGCTCGCCTCGGTTATCCGAGAGTTGAATGCTTTCATGATTTCCAGGACGAAGACCATCAGTCCGGTCATAGCGAAATGTAGGGGAATGATGAGGAAGGCAAAGGGCGCGGCGGCAACATTTCGGCGTGCCCGCATCAGGGCGGCGTCCATGGCGAACTCGGAGGCGATGGCCCCAACCCTCTCCGCGGGCCCACCCAGAGTCACGCCGTCAACAAACATGTGGGTCGTCCGGTTCATAAGCTCGCTTCCCACCTCGTCGCGAAACGCGTCCCAGGCCTTGTCCGTAGCGAGGTGCCGGCGCAACCGCACCTGAAGCCGCTTGATAGACGGCTCCAAGGTGCCCAAAGAACGGCGGTCGATCTTGACCAGGGCGGCGCCGAGGGTCGTGCCCAGAGAGGCTGTAACGTTGCCCAAGGAACGGATGAACGGCGCGGCTTCCTGGTCCTGCCTGTTCACCTTCGCATTGTCGAGCCAGGCCATGACACCGGAGGGGAGAAGGGAGAAGCCGAGCGCCAGCAGGAACATATGGAAACCAAAGGCAAGTGTCAGCAAGATGCCGATCACAATTCCCGCGGGCGTCAGGGTAAACAGCAATCGCTTTGCCCACCGGCGCTCAAGGGGACCGTGGCGGTTCTGGAAGGTTCTGGTTTCAATGGGGGCGGTACGGAAAATGATGTAGACTCCGAAGGCCGACACCATGGACATGGCGCCGGTCAGCAATAACACGAAGTTGTTGCCAAGGGTGCTCAGCATGGTTGACATCATGGCTACCACGACCACCAGCGAGACGGACACGAGCAACGCCGCGTAGGCGTCTCCCCATTTGGTCAGCGCTTCCAAGCCCCGGTAGTAGCCATTGATGTACTGTTCCCGCTCAACCTTGGCTTCCTGGGCCAGAAAATCCGCTTCCGAGACGCCGGATGATATGGCGCCGGCAAAGCGCAGCAACAGGTTCTTGATCGACGACGCCCCCGCTTTCCTGGCCACCATGCGGAAGGCGCGAGCGTATTCGAAACCCAGCCTCTTGGAAAGCAAGTAGACCTGTTGGAAGAAGACGCCCGTCTTGAACTCTTGCCGGACGGTCCACTCCAGAATCACGTCCCGGGAAGGCCCGCCCGTCGCCAGTGCCGCCATGTAGGTCAGGTTCGACATCAAGTCGAAGCTGATGGCCGCACTATCCGAAGACACCCTCGCGGTACGCTTTCGAGAGGACTTGGTAGAGGTCATAGAAATCCGTAATCCCCTGTTCGCCCAACCGGCGCAGTATGTTGCCCCGGCGGGTAAGCTCTGTATATATCTCTCGTTTCCGGGTGGGAGGAATGCCTCGTTTTGCCGCGATGACCTCCTCTAGCAGGTAGCTGTTCATATAACCGGTAAACTCGAACGTGTCGGTGGCCGGGTTCCATCGAAACACTTCAATGAATGAGAAGGAGTCGCTGGAGGGATCGTAGCCCACGATCTCGTTGACGCTGATGATCCTCCGTCCGTCTTTACCGTTGGGCAGGCGGACCATGCTCTGGATGACGACCAGGTTGAGGTTGTCAACATAGGTCTTCGGGATGTTGATGGGGTGACCGGTCAGCCGCTGAATGAGTTTCTCCACCGTGGCGGCGTGGAAAGTGGCCATGCAAGCGTGGCCGGTCTGCATCGCTTGGAAGGCGATGGCGCCTTCCTCGCCTCGAATCTCGCCGATCACTATCTCGTTGGGCCGCTGCCTCAGAGCCGCACGCAGCAGGTCGAACATGGTAACCGAGGCCCCGCCCTCCTCACCCGGTCTTCCCCTGATCACCTCGCGAATCCAGTTGGGGTGGGGCACTTGCAACTCCGGGGTGTCCTCGATGCTCACGATCTTGGCGGTAGGGTGAAGGAACACCGTCACCGCGTTCATCAAGGTCGTCTTGCCCGAGGCGGTTTCCCCGGATATGAACAAATTCATCCCATGGAGCATGGCCATGGACAGGTACGCCGCCATCTCCCAAGTGAGCCCTCCGAACTGCACCAACTGAACTATGCTCAGAGGGGTGCTGGCGAACTTCCGGATGGTGAAATTGCTGCCCCGTTTGGAGACGTCATCCCCATACACCACGTTGATTCGCGAGCCGTCGAGCAGGGTGGCGTCAATTATCGGGTTGCGGTAGGTGACCGGCTTGCCGATCTTTTCCGACATCTGGATGACGAAGGTGTCCAGGTCCGCCGCAGTCTCAAAGTTGATGCTGGCCTTCAAGCTCTTGAAGATCTTGTGTTCCAGGAACAATGGGCCAGTCCCGCTGCAGCTAATATCTTCGATGTGCGGGTCCAGAATCAGGGGTTCCAGCACGCCCATGCCCTCTTTGTCCCGAACCAGCTGGTAACGGAGGGTTGCCAGCTGGGTCTTGGTCACCGGCATCTTTTGACCAGATTTCTTCTTTGCTTTCAGCCGCGCCTGTTTCAGGGCCTTTGGCTTGACTACCACCACGGACTTTTTCAGGATTTCACGGAGCACCTTGGTCCGGTCCACGTCCGCGCCCTCTACCGCTTCCAACTCCTTCACATGGTCGACCAGGTGGTCCTCCAACTCTTCCATCAGCGCGCTGGAGTCGGCGAACATCCCCGGCTCGATGGCGATGTAGTAGTCCCTGGTGTCGGAATGGTCCGGGTAGATGTGAATGTAGAGGCCGCCCCCAATTGGGTAGATCAGGTTGGGGTTCTTCTTGTCCCCCAACTTACGGTCCAACTCCTCGTAATACTCGGGAATCCCGGTCTCATCCACGGGTAATACATGGATGTAATCCAGCAAGAACTCATCTTTTTTCGACGCTTCTTGTAGCGTCGAGGGCAACAGCCTGAAAACCGGGCAGCTAGTCACTCCCCCCTGGTGGGAGTGGCCTGTTTTGACCGGAAAGGGTACCACCGCGCCCATGGTCTACGCCTTCGCCTTGGAGATGGGGATGATTTTCATACCCATGCCGGGCTCCACATCGAAGCTTATGATGTTTCCTGTGGACTGGTCGGCATTGCGGACCTTGGCCACCTCCATTATCTTGACCAGCCGCTCTCCTACCTGCTCCATCTTGAGAGTCAGATGGGCATCACATAGGGACCGGACTCGTATCAGCATGCGGTCGTCGAAGGCGTAGGAATGGACCACCGCGACGATGGTCCGGCCCTGGTCACACAGCTGCTTGCAGGCGGCGAAGAAGTCGATGATGGCCCGGTCGTCGCTATGGGCGACTAGGCCGGTCAGCGAGTCCACGATCTCCAGGTTGAACCTGGCGGGCAGGGCGTCGAAATGGTCGATCAACCCCATAAACGCCTCTTTGGTCGCCTCCTCCTCCACCGACCCGACCTCCAAGGGATAAACGCGCATCCGGTCGCACAGGAAGTAGTCCGTGACGTCCAGGTTGAGGGAGGACATCTGGGACATCAGGCTTTTCACAGTGTTCTCCGTGGTGTAGTAGGCCACGGACATCCTACTGGTCAAGGCGCCATGGGAGAGGTGCTGGGACAGCACGCTTTTCCCCGCGTCCGATTGGCCCTCTAGCAGCACCAGGGAGCCGACCGGGATCCCACCACCCATCTTCTTGTCGATTTCGCCACTGCCAGTGGTTATGATCTGGCTGATGCCTTGCTGTGTAATGTGGCCCTCCTTTGCTTGCCCATCCCGTGACTCCTCCCTTGATCAGCCTGGAGGGCTCATGGAGCTGAGACCGAGGTTTGATCCGAAACCCCCCAGGGCGTGGCCACCACGACCAGGGCGGCGGTCCCCGACTTTACCGCCGGGTCGACCCGCATGTCGATGAAGAGGTTCTCATCGGAGTCCCAGAGACCCGGGTTGAAGGTGTCGGGGGTGACGCCGGTGGTGGGAACCGTCCACTTGTTGTTGCCAATCCCCAAGGCCTCGTAATCCAGGAAGGTCAGCACCGCATTATCCGACGAATCCGTGTACTCCACGATCACATCCATCTCCCCAAACTGGACCACGGTCTGGGAGCCCGTGTTGTCCACCACCACGCTCAGGTCTTTTCCGGCCGCCCCGTCGAAGACGCCGCTGGTGATGTCCAAGGCGCTTCCCGAGCGCTCGGTGCTGACCTGGGTTATCTCTTTTAGCGACTGGGCTCCCGTCACCGAGGTCTCCAAAAAGCTACTGAACATCACGCCCGAAGCCACCAAAAGCATGGTGATAACCACCAATCCGGCTATGAGAATACCCACCTGGCATGCCTCTTCTCAAGGGATCCCCCGCCTTTACACGCTGAAATCCTTGCTGGCGCTCACGGCGTTGAACACCGCGACGGATATGGTATGGGTGCCGACGGCCATCGCGGTGTAAAGGGTGAACTTGACCGTTACGGCCTGACTCCAGTCGACACTGCTCCCTTCTATGGTGAAGTCCCAACAGTTGCTGCTGCAGCCGTCCCCGTAGGGTAATCGCACCACGCTGCTCGGCTTGGTAAGGAACACGTCGCTATCCGATATTACCTTTATGACCTGAGGGCCGATGTTCTTCACCCAGACCGTGACCGTGTTGGTCCCCGTGTCCCCGGTAGCGTGAACGATGTCGATGTCCGTTTTGATCCGCTCGGCCGCACTCTTGTTGGCCGTGACCAACGCCGACGAACTCTTGCCCAGGGCGGGCATCACCGCATTGATCAAGGCCAAGGAGGCCACGACGCTGGCGATAATCAGCAACGCGGTGCTAATGACTTTTTCCATATCGCGATCCCGAAGCCGGGATCCTCCTCCAGCTAGCTGGCAGCCTTCGCCTGTCTGAGTTCCTGGATGGCCACTCCTCCCGCAAGGATGCCGTGCAAATGTGAAAGCAGGTCAACGCAGTCCTGGGCGTCACGGCTGGTCTCCATGGGCACATCCTCAACCATTTCGGAGAGGTGGACCAGCAGCTCGCGCAATCTTGGCGTCAGATGCCCGGACTCGGTGTACAGGTCCAGGATTTCGCTCAGCCGCTGCCCCCCAACCCGGCGCTTCGCGATGGACGCCCAGCGGGTAAGACTGGACAGCAGATTTATGTCGAGGGGTAGCTCGGCCTTACCGTCCGCTTCCTCGGCGTTCAGTTCTTCGGTTTCGCCCAGGAGGTCAAGGTACTCTTCGTATACCCGGCTGCCGAACCCGTTGCGGGATCGGGAAGAATGGCGCTCGTCTTCGGGCTCATCCTCAACGTGGCCGCGGCCCCGCGTACCCGCCCCGTTCCGGGAGCGGGTGGAATAGCGCCTTTCTTCGGGCTCATCCTCAACGTAATCGCGGCCCCGCCTATCTGCGCCGTTGTGGGAGCGAGTAGGGTAGCGCTCTTCTTCGGGCTCATCCTCAACGTAATCGCGGTCCCGCCTACCTGCCCCGTTGCGGGAGCGGGTAGGATAGCGCGTTTCCTCTAGCTCCTCTTCAATGTATTCGCGGTCCCGGCCATTGCGTCCTCTATCCTGGAAGCCGTCCTCCGCCCGGAGGGATCCCCGGAGCCGATCCAGCTCTTCGTACAGGTCCCGTTCGTCAAGTTCTCGCTGGCGCCGCTCTGGCCTTGAGGGACGGCGTGGACCACTATCCTCTTCGTCTCCTTCCCACTCTCCCATTCTCGAGGAGTCTCTTTCGGACCGCCCGATGTCCCGATCCTCCCTTCCCACATCGACCGCCGGATATTCGTCGCGCCCGGCCCTCCCGGCACCGCGGGTTTGCTCCGCCATAGCGCGTGCCTGTTCTTCCAGCTTCTGCTCTAGGGCGGCCAGGGCGGGATCAGGTTTGGAGGCATCTCGCATTTGCTCCGCGAACTTCCGTTCCTGATCGTCCATCCGCCGCTGCTGGTCTTCCAGCCGCCGTTCCTGAGCCGCGAGGGCAGGGTCGGGTTTGGCGGAGTTTCGTTCCTGCTGTTCGAATCTTCGTTCCTGCTCATCCATCCGCCTCTGCTGGTCTGCCATCCGCCGTTCCTGAGCCGCAATGGCAGGGTCAGGTTTGGCAGCGTCTCGCGCTTGCTCCGCCATCCTTCGTTCCTGCTCATCCATCCGCCGCTGCTGCTCTTCCAACCGCCGTTCCTGGTCAGCGAATGCAAAGTCGGTAGGAGGAGCGCCCGGCGGTGCGCCGGTCGCGGCGCCAAACATTGGGCTCGAAGCGGGGGGAGCGCCAGGCGGTGCGCCAGGCCCCGGACCTAGACCAGGAAACCCCGGCGCGGCGGGCGCCGCCGCCACGGCTGGTTGCGCCGGCGGGGCAGGCCCAGGATCCGGTGCGGCTGCCCTGACGTTTGCGGTAGCCTCCTTGACCATGGCGAGCACCTCTTCCTTGGAGAGCCCGGGTTCACCCGATCCTCCCGGCGCGGCGGCCTTGGCGGCATCAGTAGCCTCCCGGACCATATCGAGGACCTCTTCCTTGGAGAGACCCGGCTCACCGCCATCCCCGGAAGCCGTGCGGCGCCCGAAGGACCCTTCGTGCAGCGGTGAGTCTGCGCTCATGAGCAACGCCCGGAGGTCCACCAGGGTGCGCCGAACCTCACCTTTGAGGACTTTTATCTCGTCCTCCAAGGTTTCTACTCTTACGTCAGTGTCAGCCATGGGCCCTCCGCGTAGCCGCAGGACGCTGATGGCAGAACTGACCCCGGTGGCGGGTTCGGGGGAGGGTAAGTCCCCCACCGGGGTCAGCTCGTTCAGGGACGCCGCCGCTTGCTTCCGCCGGTGCGAACCGGCCCAGCTGCGCCACAGTTACCATGTGCCGGCCAGATATTGGCCGTTGATCAGGACCGGCTGCCTAGTTAAGCGAAGTGGTGGTGTCCAGGAACACCGGCGTGGTCCGCTCGATGAACAGCACCG
>CAJWBT010000035.1 GCA_913020235.1 uncultured Chloroflexota bacterium | reverse complement strand
CACCAGGTGGTTCAGCAGCCCTATCCGGTACGCCTCTTCGGCGAAGACCTCCCGGCCGCTGTAGAGCAGCTCTTTGGCCCTGGGCACGCCAACCAGCACGGGCAGACTCCAGGTGGCGTTCATCTGGCCGTAGTTCACCGCCAGGAACCGGAAACTGGTCTTCTCGCAGCCCAGCAGGAGGTCCACGGAGGTGGCCATTACCGTCCCGCCCCCGTAGCAAAGCCCGTTGATGGCGCCGATGACCGGTTTAGAGCAGGTGGCCAGGTGCCAGGTGTACGTTGCCCGGTCCGCCGTCATTCGGTCGCGGTCCTCGGGGGAAAGCTCCCGGTTCTCGTGAATGTCCGCCCCCGCGGAGAAGGCCCGATCTCCAGAACCCGTGAGGATGATGGCCCCCACATCGTCGTCCTGCTCCATCTCCGTCACGGCTTCGTTCACTTCCCGGACCAATTGGAGGCTCAGGGCGTTGAGCACCTCGGGGCGATTCAAAGTAATGATTGCGACTCGGTCCACCCGGTCGGTTTTGATGACCTCGTAGCTCATGACGGCTCAACTCCCGCACTCGGTTTGCTTCTTGCCGGTGCGTTTTTAGAGAGTAGCATCCTTGCGCTGAAGGACAGGTTTCTTCTTTTGGCGGAACTAATGATAAACACATACGGCCCCCAAAGCAAACCTTCCGGCTGCCGGCCCGTCCTCGGCGACCCCATTCACTTCACCTCAGTAGCCAGTTGCATCGATCCCCCGCGGTCGAGGTTGAAATGTGACCAAAGGCACAGGATTTGCGGGTCCTCGGACATGGTTCGGTGGGCCAGGATTGGTTTAACTAGAACGGGATGGAGTGAACCAATTGGCGGAGGCCTGGGGCCAGTCCGGGGGGGTGAATCGAATGTTGTGTAAGCTCAAATCCTGCCGAAAGTGCGGTGGTGACCTGGTGTTGGACGTGGACGAATGGCGTTGCTGGCAATGTGGCAGGTATTACTATCCCCTGCCACCGCCCACGGAACGTCGCCCAGTGGCGGACCGGCCCGTTCGGGTGTTGGTCCCGGTGGGCGTAGCTGTGGACGGAGCGAAGCGCCGGGGCAGACGGGCTGCCCGAGACATCAACTCCGTGATCTCAGCCAAAGCCCGCAGCGAACACCGGTGGTGGAGGAGAAACCGGGAGGCCATTCGCCTTCTTGACGAAGGGAGGACCGTCCGGGAAATCTCGGTGTTGTTGAGCCGGGGTCCGCGGCAGATCCGCATCGTCCGGGAACGGCTCAACGACCTGCGCGCCAATATCGAGCGCGAGGAGAGCGCGGATTGACCCGCAGCCTCCCCCCTTACTGCGCCGTCCAGCCGCCGTCAATGACCAGCTCGCTGCCGGTCATGAAGGACGATTCGTTGGACGCCAGGAACAGTACGCCGTAAGCCACGTCCTCGGACTCACCGTACCGGCCCAGGGGAATGCCGGAAACCATCTTCTCGTATCGCTTGGGATCGGCCCGTCCCGCCTCGGTCATTGGGGTTGCGATGGGACCCGGGTGTACTGAGTTGACCCGGATGGCGTCCTTGGCGTACTGAATGGCCGCGGCCTTGGTGAACAGCCTTACCGCGCCTTTGGATGCGTGGTATTGGGGACTGCTCGAGGCGTTCCCCACCAACCCCAGCTGAGAAGAGATGTTGATGATGGAGCCGCCGCCGGCCCGGCGCATCTCGGGGATGGCGGCCTTGGTGCCCAGGAAGGTCCCCTTGGCGTTCACGTTCATCACCCGGTCCCAGTCTTCCACGGTGACATCCTCCACCCTGCCCTGAGCGCGGATGCCGGCGTTGTTCACCAGCACATCAAGCTTGCCGAAAGCCCCAACCGTGGCCGCGACGGCTCTCTGCCAACCGGACTCGCTGGTCACGTCCAGACGAACAAACAGGGCCTGGCCGCCGGCCTCGGCGATCTGCTCCACCACCTTCCGGCCTTCGTCTTCGAGCAGGTCCCCGATGGCAACCTTGGCCCCCTCCCTGGCGAACATGAGGGCCTCGGCGGCGCCCATGCCCCTGGCGCCCCCGCTGATGAACGCTACCTTTCCTTCAAGCCTCAAGCCGAGCCTCCCAATACCCGCTGCTTCCGGTCAGGTCCGCGATGAGTCAGACGTGGCCTTCAGCAAACTCAGGGCGTGCCTCTGGGGTCACCGGAGCAATCCGGGGCATAGGCTAGTGCCGCCTCTGCTGATCCATGGGGGCAAAGGTGGCCGGGGTCACCGCCAGGAGCCCGGCCTCCACCGGCAGCACGATCCCGGTAACCCACCGCGCTTCGTCGCTGGCCAGGTAGACGGCCGCGTACCCCACGTCCCAGCCGGTGCCCTCGGTGGCCAGCGGGGCGGCGTTCTTCCGGTGCTCCCGCAGGTCCGAGGTCATCCGAGGGGCCGTCATTGGCGTGTAGAGGAGACCGGGAGCGATGCAGTTGACCCGGATGTTGTCCTTGGCGTGGTCCGCGGCCATGGAGAAAGTCAGGCCGATGACACCGGCTTTGGACACGCTATATGGGGTGCTGCTGTGGGCCCGCAGCCCGGCGATGGAGGATATGTTGATGATGGCGCCTCCTCCTCCGCTCTCGATCATGAGGGGGATGGCCGCCTGGCTCGCCAGCACCATGGTCTTGATGTTGACCGTCATTACCCGGTCCCAGTCCTCCTCGCTAACGTCCACCACCGTTCCCCGCTGCGATATGCCCACGTTGTTGTCCAGGATGTCCAGACGCCCGTACCGCTCCATGGCTGCCCCCACCATGCGGCGGCAGTCCGCGGCGGTGGTGACGTCGGCCTGAAACACGGAGGCGACACCCTCTTCCTCCTGGATCATGGCCAAGGTTTCCTCGGCCCTCTCCTTTACCAGGTCCACCAACAGCACCTTGGCCCCTTCACGGGCGAACAGCACCGCGGTGGCCTTGCCGTTGCCTATACCATCGCCGCTGGACCCTGCGCCGGTGACGATGGCAACCTTTCCTTCCAACCTGGGGCGTCGTTCTGGCATCGGACCGCTCCTCGCCTATTTGTCCAAATCTTCGTGTTTCTGAGTGGTAGGCCGTATGGGTACCATCTACGAAACCGGTGCGGTTGTCAAGAGAACCGGCCGGAGCCAAGCCCTATCTACCCGGTGGGCCAGGCGAAGAAACCGGCCGGGGAAGGGCCGCACCGGCGCGGCCCTTCTCTTCCTCCTGCCGGAGCCACAACCCCACCATGATGCCCGCGGCGATCAGGAACATCATATCCCCGGGTATCCACAGTATGGTCCCGCCTATCGCCTGGTCAGCCATCAGGGATATGCCCCACAGCCTTTCCACTTCCCCGTAGGCGGTGTAGAGAACGCCGGGAGAAAAGGTCACTATCGCGCCCAGGAGTGTGTTGGGGAAGATTTGAAAGCCGAGGTAGAGGGCCCGGGCCACGTAAGGCATCCGGGAGCGGTGCGGCTTCGGGTCGATTATCACCCACCAGAAGAGAATGCCGCTGAACAGCATGGACAGGTGCATGAGGTAGTGGACGATGTCGTTCCTCAAGGAGAGGTTGTGGGGACCCTGCCCCTGCCAGAAGAACAGGGTGCCCAAGAACAACAGCGCGGCCACCATGGGGTGGGTGAGAAAGGCGTAGAGGCGTCGAAGGGCCGGGTTCCCGGCCAAGGGCCGGACCACCTGCTGCCGTGCGGCTACCGGCAGCCCTCGCAGCAGGGGCGTGAGGGGCGCGCCCAGCAGGATGAGGGGCGGCCCCACCATCCGGAGCAGCAGGTGCTGTACCTGATGCGCCAGGAAGAGGTGGTCCGAAAGGGGGTCGAGGGGCGACTGCAGCGCCAGAAGAATGGCGCCGAGCCCGGCGAAGAAAGAAACCCGCCGCCAGGAGTTGACGGGATGGCTGGGGTTCTTCCAGTTCCGCAGCCCGGCCACGTACAGGGCTCCGGCCAGAAGGATGCCCAGGGGGACGGTGGGCTCCCAGTTCCAGGCTGCCCCAACACTCTGCCCGGAATCAACGCCGCCGTGGGCGTGCGCCGGGGGCACACCGAGAAACCATAGCAGCACCACGGCCAGCGCAACCAGGCTGAACCACCAGGACCTGAAGCTCATGTCCGACACCGCGCGTCTCTTGCGTATGGTCCGAAGAGGTCCGGCCGGAGCGTCCGGCAGCGCATTCAAACCAACCGAAAGCCGGGACCGTCTCCCGTTGGATCGACCCATCCGGCGGGTGGTCACTCCACGATGGGGCGGGAGATAATCCACAGGCTGACCACGGTATATAGTACCATCAGCCCCAGCATTGGTAGCTGGCTCTTGACCACCAGGCTTCTGCTGCCGAAGAGCAGCCCGGCCCGGACGTGGGCCAGGTAAACGGCGATCACGTGACCAGTCACAATCGCCGCTACGGAGAAGAACCAGACGAACCGGGCGTTGATGACGCCGATGTCTATCACGTAATCAGCGGTGCCGAAGAGGTCCCACCCAACGCCAAAGGGGTCGGACGCCAGGGGGATGATCTGCTGTCCCTGGATCAGCAAGAAGCTGAGGAAGTGGGCGAAGTTGTACGCCAGGGCGATGGGTATCAGGGAGAACACGAACGCCTTGGCCAGAGCAAGAACCCCGGTCCGCTTCCCAACGGACCGGTGCATCAGGTAGGCGAAGCTCAGGTAGAGGGTCGCGAAGGTCGCGGGTACCCCAATAAGGCCGAGGGTGTTGGCGATGGTGAGCCCGTTGAGGACCTCTGACGTCAGATTTGGAAACCGGTTGATGAAATAGCTCTGGACTTCCAGCCACTCCGGCGTGGCCCCGAAGCCGTCGAAAGTTACTGTGGCCAGTATCAGCAGCACCATGGCCATGACGTCGCCGGTCACCCGGCCCGGGTGGTTCAAACCCACCGCCGGGGGACGGAGGTTAAGCTCCCGGTGCTCTGCGTACTCCAAGCACTCGTAGCAGTCCACACACTGGCCACCTTCGCCTTCGCACGTAGCTTCGCAATCACGGCACACCTCCGGTTGGGTCACCCGGACCTCGGTAATGGAAAACCGGGACAGAAAGCCAAACACAACGGAAAAGGCTTCCCCGCGACGCAGCCATTGATGCTTGCCGAAGACGAACATGCCGCCCAGGGTTACGGTACTGTAGGAAATGACCATCGCCGCCAGCCGCCGGGGGTCGGCGCTTTCGCCAAAGGCATTCTCGGCCCAGGCGAAGGCGAAGAAGAGGGCCACCGCGGGCCAGACGCCCAGCCTTTGGGGGTACTCCAAGTTCAACCCCATCTCCCGGCCGGGCCGCACCAACTCGTGAAGGGCTTTCGCCCAACCGTAGAGAATCTTCCACGGGTTGATCAAGGCCCACAGGTTGCCGAACAGGGCCACGAAAAAGCCCAATCCCACCCACCATATAACCCAGATGAAGGTGGGGGCGAAATTGTCCACCGGTCGAGTGTCACCGAACAGGCCCGTGGCCACCACCAGGCCCAGGAGGGCGACGGCCAAGAGCTTGACCGGGAACAATGCCGGCCGGCTCAGCGCCACCCGGACCCAGGAGTAGCGGAGCAGGTCGAGGCGAGGGTAGTCAAAGTGCCTGACCTCTCCCCTGGCCACGGCGCCGATAAGGACAAAGGACAAGATGACGGCGGCGGCGCCCCCAGCCATGAAGTAGCTGAGGGGCACGGGGAGGTCGTACCGATCGCCGAAGCCGTGGGCGTAGACGGGCTGAACGAGCAAGCCGGCGCCCACGGCGACGAAGAGCACAATCAATTTGAAACGGATCATCGCACCACCCTATTCAATCTGGTTTGATCGAGCGAAATCCCTTATCTCCCGCCACGGAAACAGACAGAACAACGACAGAGGACGGTTTTCGCGGCCCACTGTCACTCCAAATCTTTCAGCACCGCAAGGATCTGTTCCGCCGCAGGCCGGTCCGCGATGTCCTGGCCGACATTACGCCAAAGGACCGCGCCTTCTTGCCCAATGATCAGAGTGGCGGGAGCGGCAACCTTGTCCCCAAGCAGGTCGTAAACGCCGTACCGGCGGACCACCAGACCCTCCGGGTCCGCAAGGAGGGGGAATACCGCTCCGGTCAGGGTTGCCATTTGGGCGGCGTCTTGGATGCTATCCATACTGATTGCCACCACCTCCGCCTTTTCGGCCTGGAACCCGGGATAGGCGTCTGCCAGCTTTACAAGCTGGCTCCGGCAGAGGCCTCAAAAGAAGCCGCGATAGAAGACCAGGACCACGGAGCGGTTTTCGCGGAGCAGCTGGTCCAGGGCCACTTCCCGGCCATCGGCGGCGGGAAGTGAGAAGCCGGGGGCGGTCTCCACCTCGTCAGAGGCGCAACCGGCGCCCCCCAGGAGGAGCAGGAAGATTCCCACCGCCGCCAACATGAGGCCCACCCTCAAAACTCGGCGAATTGGCATCCGCCGGCAGAATCGCCCTCGGCCATTCTTCAACGAATGCGCGTCGACAACGAACATGATCTTGACACCCCCTTGGGCTCCCCCTCCCGCTCCAAGAGCTGAGGTAGGGGGGTTGACCGGTTATTGGGCCGGAGTTTGGGATCGTAGCCCTCGGGAGGCCGAGAGACTCACCGCGGCAGGACCTCCAGATAGCCAGCTTGCGGCTCCTCTTCCATGGCGGGGCTGTCCGGCTCCTCAAGCCCCACAAACGCATCGGCATGGCGGCCGCTCACCACGGTGTGGACCACGGAGCCGCGGTTGGTCCAAACTATGGCTGTGCCGGGCCTCACTACTATGTCAGCAGGCGCGGCCGCCGCATCCGTGATTTCGATCTCCACCCGCTCGGCGGAGGTAGCATCCTGGAACACCGTGATTGAGCCGGCCGCCGCGGGCCGCTGGTGGCTGTGGTAGGCAACAATCGACCCCACAAGGTGGTCGGCCACTTCGTAAGTGAACGCGTCACCGGGCTCCAGCGGTTCCGATTTGAAGATCCCGCCGTGGGCGCTATCGCCGGCGTGGAAGGTGAGCTGAAACCTGCCGGTGGTGTCGGCCGGGAAGTAGAAGTCAACCACTTCACCGCCCTCGATTTCCTTTTCGATGTCGTAGCCGTGGAGGTGGAGTTCACCCGACACGTCGGCCTCGATCTTCAATGTGACCATGTCGCCCTGTTTGACCCGGATAGTCTCAGGGCTCAGCCTTCCCTGCTCCAGCGTCACCGGAATCTCCAGCTCTTCGGGTCCTCCACTGCCACAGGCAGCCGCCGCAAGCAGCAGCAATGGAAGCAAACCCGCTGCCGCAAACAGCTTTACGGACAAGAATGATACTTTCATGGGTAGCTCCTTCCATGTACGAATGCAGGACGAATGCGCTCTGGTCTGCGTTCGCCTCCCCCACTACGGAGGCTCCACCGAGAGACAGGGGTATGGCAGACAACACGCCAAAGGACCCGCAGTCGCGGACTATGGAAAAGCCGAGGTCGAGGGGGGGATGGGAGCTAAGCTCGGGGGGGTCTTCTCAAGGGCTCGACGACCGTCGCCACGAGGCGGTTCTCGTCGCCGGTCAACCTGGACCGGAACAGGTCCCCATTCGGGTTGGGGAAAACGATCGATGCAAGCGCCACGGTCGACATAGCGGCCGCGACGCTGTGCCCCGTCCCTTCGGAGGGCGCGAGGTACACTATCCCGTCAGGCCCTCCGGGGATTGCGGTCAGTGGACTCTCCGCATGGTTGTGCCCGTGCCGGGTCTCGAATGGGTGGACGTGTTCCGGCCCGCTCTGACCAAGATAGACGTGGGCATGGTTGGGGACCTTTTCGACGATGTGGTGGTCCAGCAGTGGCCCGAAGGTTGGCAAGAAAAGGATGTAGAGGGAGACGAGTACGGGCAGCAGAAGCACGGCCGACGCCCGTTGGCGTTCGCCCCCGTGGCTTTGGGAGGGCGTCCGATCTCCAAGTGATTGAGGCCAGCGCGGAGCCATAATTCTATTTTACACGGGCCCTGCGAAAACCAACAAGCCCGAGGACATATGTCTTTCGGGCCGACCGCTTCCGGACGGCTGCTTGTCTCAGCGTCCTCCGCGCAAAACCCGAGCCGCGTCGCCCAGCTTTCGCCGCACCGGAGCGAACGGCGGAGTCAGGCCTGCGGCCACCACCAGGAAGAGGACCGCGGCCGCTACCGCCGCCGGCAGATACCACCCGGTTCCTCCCTCAGTCTCCTGTGTTTCCCCGGTCTCGGGTACGCCCCCGGTCTCGGTTCCTCCGGTCCTGAGAGGCTCTTCCGACACAATCCGGTCCGGTGCCCCATAGTGCACTTCCGCAACCAGCTTGTGGTCACCCGGAGGCAGGGGCCGCTGGAAGTCAAACCGCATGTCTCCGGATCCACCGGGCAACAGTAGAGAAGGCCCGGAATCGAAAGTGGTGCCCAGTACCGTTCCGTTCGCCGTGTGGACGTATACCTGGACGCGGGGCCGCAGCGCCAGGTCTCCCTCGTTAACCAGGGTGACGACAATCTGCATGGGGAGGCCTGGACTCTCGACAGCCCGCAGGTCCGCCACCTTTAGGATAGGAGTCACGGTGAACTCGGAACCGGCCGCGAGAGGGACGGTCGCCCCATATGAAAGCGTAGCGGTCGCCGTGTACGAGCCACCCGGCGTGAGTGGCACCGCCGGGCCGGCCACTAGTTCGTAGCTGTCCCCGGGAAAGACCGCCGTGCTCTCCGCGAACGCCGGAATTGTGGGTAGCAGCCTGTCGGCCCCCTTGATTTCCACGGACCCGCCGGCGACGACATGGACGTTGCCACGATTGACTAGCTGGGCGCGAAAACTTACCAGGCCATTGGGCTCCAGGACAGGCGCGAACCACTCCACGGCGGCCTCACGGAGCAGGGGGCCCCGTCCGTCAATGTTGATGAGAAAAGGGACCGTCGTGCGAGCTTCGGTGGTCCCATCTTCCTGCAAGGGGTCCATGGAGACGGCGTCGAAGGCCACGGCCGCATACCGCTCGCCGGAGGTCAGGTCCCCATCCGGAGCCTGGACGGTGACGGTGACCGTTCGGTCCCCATAACCAGCCATCAGGAAGCTGCCGGGCTCGACCGTCAACCAGTCGACCGCTGACGGGCCGCCTGCCCCTTCCCGGACTTGCTCAACTGACGCGGTGATCCGGATGGGGTGGCGCACCTGGTTGAACACCGTGACCTCCCGGCCAGCCACGCCACCCGGCGCGAGCGTCATTTCCACGGGTGAAGGCGCCGCGCTGATGCCCAAGTCGTCGGCAAAACCCGGTCCCGGCAGCGGAGTTGCGAGCGCCAGACCGCAGAAAAAACCCAGTGCCAGCAGGGCCCTGAGCCCCGGCACGGGGAACGGTTGTCGAAGCCGGTTGGAGCCTCGGCTCATCTCTTTCTCCCATTGCGCTTTCGCCGGCCCTTACGGGTAGCGAAAGCCAGGGCGGCAATGAGTCCTCCCAGCAGGACCGCGAGGACAATCTCGTCCCCGAAGCCCGAAGACCCCCCGGCACCGTGCAGAAGGGTGGAGGGTGCGACGCTCAAAGGGCCGTTGTGCTCGAGGCAGACGGTTTCGCTACGTCGTCGGAGGTCGGCGGTTTCTGGCTCGAAGCGTGGCCCATGTTCCTACCCACTGAGTCCCTCGAATCGCCGGAGGATCTCGCCCGCCGTGGGGGCGGTCCGCGGCGTCCCGGCCCGCGCAACGCCACCGGGTAGCGCCGCCTTCCCTATGGTGGGGGTAGCGGGAACGGTGACGGTAACGCCAAACAGGTTGTAGATATTATACTCGCAGACCACGGCGCCGTCCGGGTCTGCCATCCGGTCCGTGCTCGGGCTGCGACCGTGCTGACAACCACCGCTTCCACACCCTCGAATCGGGGACCAGGGCAGCCGGGGTGGCCGAAAGCAGGCCCCGGGCCCCGCAGGTTGCCTAGCATTGCCATAAACCGCACCGGCAGTTTCTTGACTCTAACTTGAGGGCGGCATACACTGATGCCAGAAAATAGCCACTTTTGGACGTATCATAAGCATGAATGGCCCTTCATACCTCGGTGAAGACGTAGCATTATTCATCGATTGGGAAAACTTCAAGATCAGTTTGGCCACCGGCCGCCGGCACCCCAACGTTTCCGCACTGAAAGAAGAGGTCTCCAACCTCGGCCGCGTCGTGGTGGCCAAAGCGTATGCCGATTGGGTGACCCGGGCCCCCGAACTCAGGGGGGCCAGCCAGTTCATCAATGACCCGCCGGCCCTTTACGCGGCGGGAATCGAGCCGGTCTACGTGCCAACCCGGCTGGCCTACGGCGGCACATCGTCGTCACCACCCGGCCGCTCCATTCGGGTGAAGAACAGCGTCGACGTAAAGATGACCGCCGACTGCATCGAGTGCGCTCATTCCTACCCGAACATCGGCACCTACGTGCTGGTGTCCGGCGATTCCGACTTCATCCACGTGGTCAACACCCTGCGCACCATGGGCAAGAAGGTGGTCATAATCGGGGTTTCCTGGGCCACTTCCCGCCGGCTAGCCGACAATGTGGACGGGCTGATCCTTTACGATGTGGACGTCGACCCGGCCACTCCCTCCGAACCCACCCCCGCGCCCGTGCCCGTGGGCAACGGCCGGGGCCCATCCCGCGAGAACGCCGGCCGGCCGGAGTTGGACGCGGTTATCCGGGAGATCGAGGAGATTGTCCGAAGCGAGCGGCAGGCCGGTGGTACGCCCTTGTTGACCTCCATCAAACAGCGGCTGATGCGCCGCTTCCCCGGCTTCGACGAAAAGAAGCTGGGGTATTCCGGGTTCAAGAAGCTGATGGCGCGGGTGGCTCAGGAGGGGAACGTCAAGCTCACGACCGCGGGGCTGGTGGACTGGGCCACCATGGCCGACGAGCCGGTCCCGCCCGACGGCACACTCGAGGAGCCCCAGATCGAAGCGGCTGCTCCAGCGAAACGCCGTGGGCGCTGGGGCAGGTTCTCCCGGAAAGCCCGGACTGCCGACGGGCCGGACCCCGCCGCCGGCGAGGCGGAAGAGGCGCCCGAGCTTGAGCCTGAGCTAGAGCCCGCGCCTGAGCCCGACCCCGAGGTGGCTCTGGAAATCACCTCCGAGGCGGTCCAGGAGGCTCCTGCCGTAGCGTCCGCGGACTCCTCATCGGCGCTGGCCGACGCAATTCGGGACCTGCAGTTGCCGGAAGGGCCCGGCGACGGGCTGGACGCCGAACGAGCTGCCGACTTGATCGTGATGGCCGATACGCTGGAGCACCGGGAAGGCATCAGCCATGTTGCCTTCAATTACCTGGCGGGGGAGGCCTGCCAGGCGCTGGAGCAAGGGCTGGAGGCGGAACACGAGGAGATCACCCATCGCTGGGCTCAGGTATACTCCCGTACCTACGTGAGCAAGATGCTCCGCGAGCTGAGCAACGGCAGCATGTTCCAACGGGGCTGGCACTCCTGGCGAGACGAGGCTTCCGGCCACCATCGGCGGCGGCGCACCTTCAACCTGGATCGAAACAATCTCGCGGTGCAACAGGTTCTGAAAGCCCGCTGGCAGCCGGCGGACGATGCGCCGCAGGGTGAATCGTGGGCTGAAGACCCGGAGCCGGTAACCCCGGCGCTCGACACCGAGTATCCGAAAGCAGAGCTTCACGATCTGGGGCCGGGAGAGGCGCCGGGTACCGCGGACGACGAGGAAAAAGAGGGCGGGTCTTTCCTCTCGCGGCTGTTCCGCCCCAGGAGTTGACTACGGGGGCAGCCCAAGGACGGCGGTCCCCACCTCCGGGACCAGGCTAGACCGGCCTACCGGCCCTCGAGCCCGTTCCTCCAGGCTCCGGTAATCTCATCGAGGGTCAGGTCCACCCGCCGGGTCCAGCGTAGGCGATTGCCGCCGGTGACACCCAGCCGCTGGATGGGCACGCCAAGCTCAGTGGCCAGCGTCTGCAAGCGGGATGATTGTCCCGGAGCCAGGGACACGACGATTCGAGACTGGCTCTCCCCGAACAGCGCCGCGTCCCACCGCCGGGGAAGGCCGGCTTCGCCGCGAAATCCTACGCTTCCCTGGATGCAGCTCTCGGCCAACGCCACGGCCAGCCCGCCTTCGGAGCAGTCGTGGGCCGAGGCGATGCATCCGGCC
>CAJWBT010000034.1 GCA_913020235.1 uncultured Chloroflexota bacterium | reverse complement strand
TGGGTAGCTGCTCCGCCATGAAGCGCTGCTGCTCCAGGGTGGAAGTAGGGGACTCCTCCCCCACCAGCAATAGGACCGGCCCGGCGACCTCTTTCAGGTGAGGGCTGAAGTCCAGGGTGTCCAGGGAGGCTTGCAGCTTCAGGCCGATGGCCGGGGAAGTCCGGTCCATCTCGGCGATGTACCAGTCCACCAGCCCTTGGGGCGCGACCCTCGTGTCCAGACGCATGCCGATAGTGGAAGTGGACCAGGCTCCTATGCCCCGGCGCATCGTCGCGTCCCAGTCGCCGCCCGCGGAGAACCTCTTCCGGAGGTCGGCGTGGGGCAGGCGGCAGGGCGTGTTGCAAAGCACCAGCGCCCGGACCCGGTCCGGGTAAGCGTGGGCGAACTTCAGCCCGATGATGCCACCGAAGGACTCCCCCACGAACACCACTTTTTCGATCCCGGCCCGGTCCAGGACACGCAGAACGTCTCCGGCAAACGTGTCCAGCGACGGCTCGTACTTGGCTTCGTCCATGGCGGACCGGCCCATGCCCCGCATATCCGGGCGGAGAATCCGGAACTCCCTGGCCAGCAACGGCACCCAGTTGTACCAGAAACGCCCGTTGCGGGAGAAGCCGTGTTGCAGCAGCATGGCGGGGGCGGAGCGCCAGGGGTCGGTGAAGTCGTCGTCGTAGTAGTGCAGCTCCACATCGGGGCCGGCGGGCACGGTTGGCATGGGGTATATCCTCCCGTTGAGATCGAAGCCTTCAGAAACAAGCGGGCGGAGGGGCCGGGACTTCCGGCCACCGGCACATTATGCTGCTGCCGGGGCAATCCTCTCGTGCCAGGGGGTCGCCTGCTCGTAGGCGCGAGCGGCCCTGAACAGGGTCTCTTCGGCGAAGGGGCGGGCCCCCAGCTGTAGCCCTATGGGCAGGTTGTCCGAGGTGAAACCGCCGGGGATGGAGATTGCGGGCATCGACGTTAGGGCGTAGCAACTGGTGTAGGAGCGCCGGAAGAAGAACCGGGCCCGGACGTCGTCAGCGTTTTGGAAGGGGGCGCTGAGGACGGTGTGCTTGGGGGCCGGGTACGGTGAGGTTGGCGACACCAGCACGTCCACCTGCTCCAGGGCTTCCATGAACTGGCGGCGCAGCAGCACTCGGGCCCGGGCGGCCCGGTTGTACACCTTGGCGGGCATCAGGGCCGCGGCCTGCAGCCGGGTCCTGGTGGCCCGGTCCAGCTCGCCGGGCCTGGACCGCAGTATATCGTCGCGGGCTCCGGCCCCTTCGGTATCCGCAATGCCAACGAAGACGGCTCCAGCCCAGGGGACCAGGGGAATCGACACCTCTCGCACCTGGGCCCCCAGGTCCCGGAAAACCTCCATGGACTTCTCAACCGCTTGCTTCACCTCGGGGTGCATGTCCTCGCTCTCGTGCAACTCGCGGATCAGGCCAACCCGCAGGCCCCTGACCCCGGTATCGAGTGTGGCGGTATAGTCAGGGACCGGCCTACGGCTGGTGTAGGGGTCTTTGGAGTCAAATCCCGCGATCGCGCCGAGCACCAGCGCACAATCCTCCACTATCTTGGCCATCGGAGCGGCGGAGTCCAGGAACCAGCACATGGGGGTCATACCGTGTCGGCTCACCCGGGTGAAAGTGGGCCGCAGCCCCACGACGCCACAGTAGGCCGCCGGACCCCGGCCGGAGCCGCCGGTGTCCTCGCCCACCGAGGCGGCGCACAGGTGGGCCGCCAAGGCCACGCCGGACCCGCTGCTGGACTCGCCCGGCGTTCTCTCCAGGTCCCAGGGGTTCGCCGGGATGCCCCACGGCGGCTGCTCGGTGCCTCCCATGGCCAACTCGCTGAGGTTCAGCTTGCCCAGCAGGATCGCCCCGGCCTGTTTGATCCTGGCAATGACCGTGCCGTCCTCGTCCGGAACGAAGTCCCGATAGACCAGGGAGCCGTTGGTGGTGAGGATGCCCTTGGTCCAGAACTGGTCCTTGACCGCAATGGGTACGCCGAACAGGGGCCCCAGGGCGTCGCCCCGCATCTGGGCGCGCTCAGCCCGGCGGGCGGCCTCCAAGGCTTCCTCCCGGCACACCGTGATGTAGGAGGCCAGCCTGGAATCCAGCCGGTCGATGCGCTCCAGGTAGGCTTGAACTGCCTCGACGGGCGAGACCCGCTTGGACCGTATGGCCGAGGCGGTCTCGGCCGCCGAGAGCATGGCGATCTCCTGGCCGGTCATCCTTCCTCCTTTTGAAGTATGCCTTGCTACCGGGTTGGCCTACTGCTCCTCCGGGAATATGACCACCGGCTGAATGTCGGATAGGTCCAGCTCCGTGAGCCGCTCCAGCTCCTGCATCAGGCTGCCGAACCGGCTGGTCACCTCGGGCACCTCGTCTTCCGCGATGGTGATCCCGGCCAGCCGCGCCAGCTCCCGGACCCGGTCTTCATCGGACCATGCCATGGCGTCCTCCCCTCGGTTTGCCCGGTCATCAATATACCCTTGGCCCGGCCACGTGTCCAGCCGCAAACAGGTCGCACCACCCGGCAGCGGTTTCAGGTGACTGTGACCTACCCTCATCCGGAAAGTGTAGCTGTCGACCGGTTCCTGCAAGCATTGCCGGCGGCCAGGGGCCTGACGCTTCACACCATCGGGTGGGTGATGCTATACTCAGCCACGCATCAAAGGTCAGACGGGTGCTCAGAAGACCCTTTATTTGGAATGCTCGGCTCCCGGTCTCCATTTTCGGGCCGGATGAAGCCGTGGAGCATCCCGACCCGGGGCATGGAAGGAGGAGGACATTTCCGATGCTCTGCCCGTCCTGCGGCCAGGAAAACCCTGAAGACTCGAGGTTCTGCGGTCACTGCGGGAGTTCCTTCGTTTCGGAGCGGCCCTGTCCTGCATGCGGCCACCCCAATCCCTCGAGCCTGAGGTTCTGCCGGGGTTGCGGCGCCCGCTTGAGTGCCGCCGACGCACCGGTCTCTTCTCCCGGCCCCGGAGGTGTTCAGAGCGGTGCTGCCGACCCCTCCTCCTTCGCCAACGGCCGTTACCAGGTCAAACAGTTCCTTGGTGAGGGCGGCAAGAAAAGGGTCTACATGGCCCATGACGGCGTCCTGGACCGGGACGTGGCACTGGCGGTTATCAAAGCAGAGGGGTTGGATGAAACCTCCAGGACCCGCATCACTAGGGAAGCCCAGGCCACGGCACGCCTGGGCGACCACCCCAACATCCTCCAGATACATGACATGGGTGAAGAACGGGGCCGGCCCTACCTGGTCTTGCCGTTGATGCCGGGTGGGGGTGTCGAGGGACTCATCGCAGACGCTCCGGATCACCGCATCGACCTGGAGCAGTCTTTAGACATCGCCAGAGGAGTGTGCCGGGGTCTGGAGTTCGCCCACAGCCGGGGCATCGTCCACCGAGACGTGAAGCCGGGAAACGTGTGGCTGACTTCGGAGGGCACTCCCAAGATCGGCGACTTCGGCCTGGCGGTGGTGCTGGACTACTCCCGCATCACCACCGAGGGCATGATGGTGGGCACGGTGGCCTACATGCCGCCGGAGCAGGCCATGGGCGGCGAAGTGACCCCCCGGTCCGATCTGTACTCACTGGGGGCCATGCTGTACGAGATGGTCACCGGGAGGCCACCGTTCCTGGGGGATGATCCGGTGGCCATCATCGGCCAGCACATCAACACGCCGCCGGTGGCCCCCACCTGGCACAGCGGGCAATGCCCGCGTCATCTGGAAGCGCTAATACTCCGGCTACTGGCCAAGGACCCATCGGACAGACCGGAGTCGGCCGCCGACGTGCTCGCCGCCCTGGAGGGGATTGATCTGGCGGACGTAGGGGCGATTCGTCCCGATGCATCGGGACCCCCAGAGGACGGCGCCCACTCCCTGGACCGCTTGGCGGGCGGCGTGTTTGTCGGCAGACAGGCCGAGATGGGTGAACTGAAGGCGGGCCTAGAAGACGCACTGTCGGGGCGCGGCCGGCTGGTGATGCTGGTGGGGGAACCAGGCATCGGCAAGACCCGGACGGCCCAGGAGCTGGCCACCAACGCGGGACTGCGGGGCGCTCAGGTCCTGTGGGGCCGCTGTTACGAGGAGGTGGGCACGCCTCCCTACTGGCCTTGGGTTCAGGCTATTCGGTCTTACGTCCGGGACCGGGACCCCGAGCAGCTACGCACGGAGATGGGGTCCGGGGCGGCGGACATCGCCCGGATAGTGTCGGACGTAAGCGAACGGCTGCCGGGCCTGGCAGCGCCGCCGGCCCTGGAGCCGGATCAGGCCCGGTTCCGTTTGTTCGACTCCATTACAGCGTTCTTGAAGACGGCGAGTCAGCGGCAGCCCCTGGTGCTGATGCTGGATGACCTGCACTGGGCCGACAAGCCCTCTCTGCTGCTGCTGGAGTTCCTGGCCCGGGAGCTGGCTGGAGCCCGGCTGTTGGTGATCGGCACCTACCGGGACATGGAGCTTAACCGGCAGCATCCTCTGTCCGAGACCCTGGGTGGGCTGAACCGGGAACGGCTATTCCAACGGGTGCTGCTGCGGGGGCTGACCCGGCAGGACGTGGCGCGCTTCATCGAGATAGCTGCCGGGATCACGCCTCCCCGGGGCCTGGTAAGCGCAGTGCATGCCCACACCGAGGGCAACCCTCTGTTCGTGACCGAGGTGGTGCGGCTGCTGGTCCAGGAAGGAGAGCTTACGCCGGACCGGCTGGGCACGAGGGCGTCGTGGCGTGTGCGGATACCCGAAGGGGTGAAGGAGGTGATCGGGCGGCGCCTCAACCGGCTATCCCAAAGGTGCAACGAGACGTTGACAATCGCCTCGGTAATCGGCCGGCAGTTCGAGTTTCAGCAGCTGGCGCCCCTGGTCGAGGATATGTCCGAGGACCGCATTTTGGGGGTGTTGGAGGAGGCGCTGGGGGCGCGGGTGATAGAGGAGCTACCCCAGGCGGTGGGCCGCTACCAGTTCACCCACGCGCTGATTCAGGATACCCTGGCCCAGGAGCTGTCCACCACCCGGCGGGTGCGGCTGCACGCCCGCATCGCCCAAGCCCTGGAGGAACTGTACGGCGAGAATGCGGAGGCCCACGCCGGGGAGCTGGCCCGCCACTTCGCCGAGGCCCAGACGTTGCTGGGCGCTGAAAAGCTGGTCCGCTACTCGTTGCTGGCCGGGGAGCGCGGTTTGGCCGCCTACGCCTACGAGAGGGCGCTGGGGCACTTCCAGCGGGCGCTGGCAGCCAAGGAAGGGCAGCCCGTTGACGCCGAGACGGCGGCAGTGCTGGTTGGCCTGGGCCGTTCCCAGATAGCGCTTCTTGATGATGAGGCATATGTCACCCTCCGCCGGGCCTTGGACTACTATGCGGAATCCGGAGACATGGAACAGGTAGTGGCCATCGCGGAGTTCCCGGACTATGGGGCAGCGAGGCGTATCGGACTGGGGCAACTCGTCGCTCGGGCTCTACCCCTTGTCCCGGCGGATTCGTTGCTGTCAGGCCGGCTGCTGTCACGGTATGGGCAATTCATCGGCTTGCAAGATGCCGCCTTCGACGAAGCCCTTGACGCACTAAACCAAGCCCTCGTTATCTCACGACGTGAGGGAGATGAGGCCCTGGAGTTGCAAAGTTTGGTAGCGGTCGCTTCCGTGTACTCCAATCACATGCGATATGACGAAGCTCTGGATAGCGGCCTCAAAGCGATCGAGCTGACTAAACGTGTACCCGATCCACGTCCAGAGGTGTCCGCCCTTTACTTCGTGGTAACCTGCCTAATCGAAAAAGGTGAGTTGGAGGCAGCTAAGCGGCATGCTTCGGAGATGATGTCGCCAGCAGAACAGTTGCGTGACCGGTTCTGGCTGGAGGGCGCTTTATGGAAAAACGCGATGACGTTGCGTCTCGGTGGAGAGTGGGAGATGGCGCGATCGTTTAGCCAACGCACATTAGAGATAGGGTCACGTCCTTTCCATGCATGGGTAGAACTTGCTCTGATTGAACACGAAATAGGCGACCATCATCAAGGTAACTTCCACTTGGATTTGCTGTCGAAGGCTGCTGGGGAGGCGGGAGAATCCGCGTTCATGAATACATCCGTTTCCGGCCGCATGGCGATGACTGCGCCATTAGTCGCCAGGATAACCGGGGTGGTGGATCATCTAGAGTCCGCCAAGAGTGCTGCTGAGCGTGTTCTGGGGTACGCCCAGGCCACGCCACTCGCGATCGGGTACTCTAACGCCGGTCTGGCGATGATAGCGGTCCTATCGGGTGACGCCGGCTTGGCCGAGAAGCAATATGCCGTCATCAAGCAATGGCGGCACACATTCTCGTTATTCGTAATCTCTGGGGACCGTCTACTGGGCCTGTTGGCTCAGACTATGGGGAAGCTCGATCAGGCGATCGTCCATTTCGACGACGCCTTGACCTTCTGCCGTAATGGGGGTTACCGTCCCGAGTTGGCCTGGGCCTGCTGCGACAATGCCGATTGCCTAATCCAGCGTTCTCGGTCCGTTCGTGGTGAGCCTGTCGAACCACCGGCGTCCGACGTCCTTCGACAGGCTCAGGATGATCGATCGCGGGCCATCGCTCTCTTGGACGAGTCCTTGGCCATCTCCAGCGAGCTGGGCATGCGGCCTCTGATGGAACGAGTCCTGGCCCGCAAGCTGGAAATCCAGGGAGTCGCCTCGGTGGATATCAAGACCTCCATCGACTCCGTCGCCTCGGCAGTACAGGGGGAGAAACCTGACCTGCGCCCCCAAACAGCTCCCGACGGCACTGTTACCATCCTGTTCAGCGACATCGAGAGCTTTACCCAGATGACCGAGCGGCTGGGGGACCAGCGCGCCCAGCAGGTGCTGCGGGGCCACAACGCCATCGTCCGGCACCAGGTGGCGGCCCACGGCGGGTTTGAGGTCAAGTCCCTGGGCGACGGCTTCATGCTGGCTTTCTCCTCGGCCCGCCGGGCCCTACAATGTGCCATGGCCATCCAGCGGGCCTTTGCCGCCCACAACCAGGAGCACTCCAAGGAACCTGTCCTGGTGCGTATTGGCCTGCACACCGGGGAGTTCGTCCAGGAAATGGAGGACTTCTTCGGCAAGAACGTAATCCTGGCGTCGCGTATCGCAGACCAGGCTGATGGCGGGGAAATCCTGGTGTCGGCGCTCCTCAAAGAGCTGACCGAGAGCGGTGGAGACATTCGGTTTGGAGAAGAGCAAGAGGTGGAGCTGAAGGGGCTGGCCGGGGTACACCGGGTGTACGCGGTGGACTGGAGCTAGTCCGGACTCATCAAAAAGCACTTGGTCTTCAAGCGGCCGGGAGGACTGGCCGGTCGTCGCCCCTCGCGGATGAGCCCGCTCATGCCCCAATTTCGTACCAATCTATACCAAGCCGGGGGATGCAGGCCGCGCGCCGGTCCGGCGCCCCGAGCCCGAGTCCTGAAGCCGGCCAACGTACGCTTTGTACGTATTCAAACTGTCGAGGTTCAGTAAGGGCCCGTGAAGAATCACCTTGCATCGGGCGTTGCGCCCGGACGGCCGGCTGTCATCGTTGGTCTTGTGGTTTTACTGGCCGCCATTGCACTCGCCTGTTCCAGCGCAGCTACCTCCGCGACGCCTACTCCGGCTCCGCCCGCCACCTCTACCCCTACTCTAACCCCTACTTCTACCCCCAGGCCCACCGCTGTACCGGCCGTGACCCCATCCCCTGCGGGCGGCACTGGCCTGGCGGACATCGCCTTCGGTTACCTCACCGAGCTTGTGGAGGACCTGGGACCAAGGGAGAGCGCCACCGGCCAGGAACGGGCGGCGGCGGAGTATCTGGCAAGCCAACTGGAAAACTTCGGCTACGCCGTGGAGTTACAGCCCTTCGTCGTGGAGTTCATGTCCAGAGAGGAGTCGGGCGTGGTTCTGGAGGGGCCAGAGCCTGAGCCGGTCGATGCCTTTCCGCTGACGGGTTCCGGTACGGGTGACGCTTCGGGAACCCTGGTTCCCGTCGGATTGGCTTTGGATGGGGATATTCCAGAGGGGGGGCTGGAAGGGAAGATCGCCATGGCAGAGCGGGGCCTCATAACTTTCGAGGAGAAGGTCAACCGGGCCGCGGAGGCTGGCGCCATCGCCGTCGTCATCTACAACGACCGGCCCGGCAATTTCCGGGGAGTGCTCATCAGTCCGGGCGCCGTTCCCGCTATGTCCATGTCTCGAGCGGACGGGAGACGGCTGGAGCAGCTGACATCAGCTGGAACGGTGGAGTTGAGCGTTTCGGTCAAGAGCGTAATGCGTCCCTCGCAGAACGTGATCGCGGAGAAGCGAGGGCCGGGCGACGCGGTGGTGGTACTGGGCGCCCACTACGACTCGCTGCCAAACATATCCGGCGCCAACGACAACGCATCCGGGACCGCGGTGCTCCTCGCCGTCGCCGGAGAGCTTTCGGGGCAGCCGTTCCCGTTCACCCTTCGTCTCATAGCCTTCGGGTCCGAGGAGTTGGGCTTGCTGGGAAGCAAACACTACGTGGACTCGCTATCCGATGATCAGCAACGTCGGATCAAGGCGATGCTGAACTTCGACGCCCTCGGGAACGGCGACAGTCCGAGGGTGTTGGGTAGCGAGGAGTTGACGGGCCTGGCGGTGCGGCTGGGAACCGGGTTGGGGATCGATCTGGAGGTCGGCGCCGGGCTTGAAGGAGCGAGCAGCGACCACATGAGCTTCACCGGTATGGGCATACCGGCGATAATGTTTTTCGCCGAGGACTTTTCCCGGATTCACACCCCCCAAGACACGCTGGCGTTTGTTACGCCGCACCTCCTGGGCGACGCGGCCGGTGTGGCTCTGGCCCTCCTCGAGTCACCGGATTTTCTGGCGATTCTCAAATAGCGGCCGGAATTGGTATACTCGGAGTAGTTCATCCGGACTCTGAACTGTCTGCGGGCGCTATATGAAATGGGCTTCGGCGGTTTCCGAACAGGCAGACCTGACCCGTGCCGTTGAAGAGTGTGCCGCCGGCGTGCGATCCAGACTGGGAGATCCGGCGCCAGACCTGGCGGTGACATTCGTTTCCTCCCACTATGAGCGGGATTACGACGACGTGGCCCGGCTCGTAGAGGAGAAGCTGGCCACGGCCATGGTCTTCGGTTGTTCCAGTGGTGGTGTCATTGGTGGCGGCCAGGAGGTGGAGCACCGTCCTGCCGTGTCCATAACCGCCGCCGTTCTGCCCGGCGTGGAGATCGTGGACTTCTGCCTGGACCAGGAAAGCCTCCCGGACCTGGACGCCGGGCCGGGCGCCTGGGAAGCGCTGGTCCACGTATCCCTCGGCCAGGACCCCCAGTTCGTCATGTTGGCGGACCCTCTTTCTTTCCCGGTCCAGGACCTATTGATGGGGCTGGACTTCGCGTTCAGCCGGTCGGTTAAGATAGGCGGGCTGGCCAGCAGCGCCGACCAAATGGGGCGAAATGCGCTGTTCCTGAATGGCCGGGTGTACCGCTCCGGGGCCGTTGGATTGGCCCTCCACGGTAACATCACCGTGGACACCGTCGTGGCCCAAGGCTGCCGCCCCATCGGCCAGCCCATGCGAGTATCCAAGAGCCGGCGCAACGTGCTGATCGGACTGGAAGGGCAGCCGCCCCTGACTGTGATGAAGAAACTGTTCGAGCAGGTCAACCGCCGGGACCGGGAGCTGATGCGCCATTCGCTGTTCTTGGGGGTGGTGATGGACGAGCTAATAGAGGCGCCGGAGCAGGGCGATTTCTTGATCCGCAATGTGGTCGGTATCGACAGCCGTACCGGAACCCTGGCCATCGGTGAGCTGCTGAAAGAAGGCCAGTTGGTGCAGTTCCACCTTCGGGACGCCGAAACCTCGGCCGAAGACCTGACCGCCGTGCTGGAGCGGTACGCTCTGGACAACCGGGAGAACCAGGTTGATGGCGCCCTGCTGTTCTCCTGCTTGGGCCGGGGGCAGTACCTGTACGGCCGGCCCAACCACGACTCCGACATCTTCCGCCAGAAGCTTGGCCCGGTGCCCTTGGGGGGATTCTTCTGCAACGGAGAGATCGGCCCGGTCAGCGGCACGACCTTCCTGCACGGCTACACCAGCTCCTTCGCCATGTTCCGGCCCAAGTACTGAGGACCATCCAAAAGAGTGGTTTGCCGAGGCCGTTGACGCCATCCACCCCCACCGGTACCTGGCCCTAACGGGGCTCGGCTCCATTCATGCCCGGAGGCTGGTAGAGACGCCGGACGCAGCGGCAAAGGCTGCGCCAACTAGGCTCACGAACTGGGTCGGCGAGAGGAGCCGGGGAAGGCCGGCCGGCCCCTCTCCCGTGAATCCAGCCCAGCCACGGTTGGGTCTACTTTTCCAGCTTTACCGGGTTGCTCAGCACGCCCACCCCTTCCACTTCGATTTCGCAGACATCGCCGTCCTTGAGTTCGCCCGGCGTCCCCGGCGTGCCCGTGTAGATCATGTCCCCCGGCTCTAGGGTCATGAATTGGGTGGCGTAGGAGATGATGGTGGGGACGTCGAAGATCAGGAACTTGGTGGTTTCCCCCTGAATCTCCTTGCCGTTGATCCGGCAGGCAACCCGCACGTTGTCAGGGTCGAGGTCGGTCACAATGAAGGGGCCCGCGGGAGAAAAGGTGTCCGAAGACTTGGCCCTCCACCAGTTGCGGTCTGCCTGCTGCCAGTCGCGGGCGCTCACGTCGTTGCCGCAAGTGTAGCCCAGGACGTGCTGCATCGCCTCCCCCTTGGGCACGTTGCGGCAGCGATCCTTTATCACGACCACCAGTTCACACTCGGCATCGAGCCTGGCGGTGCCCTTGGGCCGGATGATAGTGTCGTCCGGGCCGATTACCGAACTCAGGGTCTTGAAGAACACCATGGGTTCGGCGGGCGGTGTACGGTCGCCCAGGTGGCTGGAGTAGTTCAGCCCGATGGCCAAGATCTTGGATGGGAGGCAGGGGGCGAGCAGCTTGACCTCCGATAGCTTGTGGGAGTGGTCGGTCACCTTGTAGTCCTCGAAGGGGCTGGCGCTCAACTCCTTTACTGTCTCCCCTTCCACCACCCCGTAGGCGACCTGTCCGTGGGCAAGATACCTAGCGAATTTCATGGCCATTGCTCCTGTTACCTGTTTGGATTTTTGGGTCTGGGGCCGGACCCGCTGTGGCTCCTGGCCGGCCCAAGGAATCACCGGGCTCCGGGCCGCCGTGCCGCTCGATGAACACCGCTTTCATGGGTCGATCTCCTGGTCGAAGACGGTTGACTGCACATCCGAGGGCCGGTGCCTGAGGGCCGACGGCCGGACGTTCTCCCGGACGTTCTTGGCGAAGAGTATCCGAATCTTACTCCCGTTTGCAAATGGCGTCAAAGCCCCGGCTCCCATCGCAGGGAAGTAGAAACACCGCTATCGGGAACCGGCCACCGGGAGGCTGGGGCGCTCCACCTGGAAGCTGGGCGTTGGCAGCCCGCGGCCCAGTGTTGGACTTGGCAGGAGGTATAGGCTGCGTTGACGGTGTTGACGTCTTCCATTAAACTCCCACCCTGAATGCGGGTCAGGCTTAGGCGGCAACCGAGCCGGAAAAGCCTTGGGTAACCGGAGGGTGCCATGGGCGTCTCGGTGTTTGACATAACCGGTCAAAAGGTCCTGGTGGTCGGCGCCGGGCGGGGTATCGGAAAGGGCATCGCCCTGGCTTTTGCCGAGGCAGGGGCCGAGGTAGCGATTACCGGGCTGACATCAACGGGAGTCGACAGGGTGGCCCAAGAGATTCGGGCACTGGGGCGCGTCGCCCTTCCCCTTACCGGAGACGCCACCAAAGGGGCGGAGATGGACCGCATCTCCCGGCAGGTTCTGGATGAGTTTGGCGGCTTGGATACTCTGGTCAATTGTGTGGGCGATGCCATTCGTAAGCCGGTTGTAACCCTTCCAGGCACCACGGCGGAGGGGATGACCGAGGAGGAGTGGCATCACGTCCTGGACATCAACCTGACCGAGGCCTTTCAAGGCTGCCGGGCGTTTGGCTCCCATTTTCTGGAGCGAGGCCAGGGTTGCGTGACCAATATCTCCGGATGGGCTTCCTTCAGGGGACGGCCCCGGTCATCGGCCTATGATGCCGCCAAGGCCGG
>CAJWBT010000033.1 GCA_913020235.1 uncultured Chloroflexota bacterium | reverse complement strand
GCAGGCTGGGCGACTCGAACAGGGGCCTAACACGGGCCAGCACCGTTTCCAGCGGTAACTGGGCACCCTCCTGGTGGCCCACGGGCACGTACCATGACCTGCCCGGCGCCGTGGCGAAGCTGAGGCCTACCAGGTCCGCCCGCATCGGGTCCAGGCCGGTGGTCTCGGTGTCGAAAGAGAATCTTTCCGCGTCCCGGAGTGCCGCCAGCATCTCTTCCAATTGGCCGTTGGTCTGTACCGCCTGATAGTCGGCGTCGGACGGCACTTGCGAGACCACCGCCGGGACACCCTGTCCAAACAGGGGAGCCGGCGAGCCGGCGGCCGGCAGGCGCTGGATTACACTGAATATCTCAAGCTCGGTCAGCAGGTCGACCACCGCCTTGCGGTCATACTGGCCCCAGCGACAGCTCTCCAGGCTCAGGTCCACAGGGGCTTCTCGGTCGATGGTGGTGAGTATCCGGTTCTCGAAGGCGCGTTCCCGGTTTTCCGCCAGGGATTCCTTGACGCTGGGCAGCTTGATGTCCTCAAGGTGCTCAAATATGCCTTCCAGGTCGTGAAACTCGCTGAGCAAGCCGATGGCCCGTTTTTCACCAACGCGGGGAACCCCGGGTATGTTGTCCGAGGTGTCCCCCACCAGGGCCTTGAAATCGGGCTGCTGGGCCGCGGTGAGCCCAGAGTAACGGGCGGCCAGCTCCGCCTCGTCATACACCTTTCGGCCCTGGACGCTGTAGGACAGGTCCACCCGAACCCTGGGCGAGATCAGCTGGAAGGTATCCCGGTCCCCGGTCAGGATCACGGAGTCGACTCCCTGGTCCTCAGCCTGGCTGCAAATGGTGCCGATAACGTCGTCGGCCTCGTACCCGTCCAGCTCGAAGATGGGGACCCCAAAAGCCTGCATCAATTGCTTGACTCGCGGGAACTGGAGAAGCAGCTCAGGGGGCGGCTCCGCCCGCTGAGCCTTGTACTCCTTGAACCGCAGGTGGCGGAAAGTGGGCGCCGGCGTGTCGAAAGCGATGGCGCAGTAGGTGGGATTCCACTCCTGAAGGGCCCGCAGGAAGACGTTGGCAAACCCGAAGACCCCGGTGGTGACCTCGCCGGTGGTCGAAACGGAAAGGTGGCCTTGCACCGAAATGGCGCGGAAAGCGCGGTGCACCATGGCGTGCCCGTCCATCAGCAGCAGCAACGGGGTTCCCCGCTGGTCGAAAAGAGGGAGGGTCTTGTTCCGGCTCGCTGAGGCCATGCGCCCCCTTGGCTTCCGAGCCACCGGCCGGAGCAGCCGGTGGATACGGTGGGTGCATTATACACCAGCAAAATGGACGGACACACGGGCTGGATGCCCTCCGGTGCTCCGTCATCGGTTGGCCACAGAGGCACGGAAACCTCAGTGTCTCCGTGCCTCTGTGACTTACCCCTCGTAACCGCCGGAGAGGCGCCGGTCGCCCTGCTCCAGGCCGCCATGCTACAATGGGGGCAAGTCAAGGGAGAGACCGCCACGCCATGCCCCTCTACGAATACCGTTGCGGCGAATGCAACCGGGTCAGCACGGTGCTGGCTTTCAGTTGGTCCAACGCCGGCGCGATTGCCTGCCGTAAGTGCGGCCGGTCCAACATGACCAGGCTGGTGTCCCGGTTCGCCTTTCACCGGTCCTGGGGTGATAGCTTGAATTGGGTGCCCGACGGAGAGACGCTGGGCGAAGCGGACGAAGACGACCCCCAGATTCTGGACCAGTTCATGGGCCAGGTAAAGGATGAGATGGGAGGCCAGGTCTCGCCGGACTTCGAGAGTTTGCGGCGGGAGACTTCCGCCGGGTCCTAGTATTTGCCAGCGAGGCGTGGAAGAGCCAGAGCAGACAGGATGTTTCTCCGGCCTCGCCAGTGGGCGGCCTCCAGGGTGAAAGGGCCAGGGCGCTAAGGTGTCCCGAGCCTTTGACGAGGGTAAGGAACATGCCGATCTACGAATACCGGTGTCGTCCTTGTGGAAAAGTGTCGTCCTTTTTCACCCGTTCGATTAACTCCGCGTTGGAGCCGGTCTGCAGCCACTGCCAGAGCCGCGACATGGCCCGCCGCATGTCCTCTTTTGCTATGGGCAAGACCCTACAGTCGGTCCACGAGCAACATCCCATGGGGTCCGGACCTTCGTCGCCGGACTTCTACAGCGATCCCCGCAACATCGGCCGAAACGTGGAGGAAAGCTTCACCCGCTTCGGCATGGAGATGCCCAAATCGGTGCGGGAATCCATCGACGCTGCCCGGCAGGGAGAGCTGCCAAAGGGACTGGACGCATGACCGGCGAGGCCCCTCTTAGCGAGGCCTGCTATGCCAGTCTGGTGCGGTGCTTGAATGACATTGCCTCGGACTGCCCGGACCTGCCGGCGAACTCTCCTCCTCTGCACCGGCTGCGCAACCTCATCCTGGTGCTCAGTGCCATGCCGGAAACCGCGACCCCCGGGCCGGCCCCCAAACTCACCCTTTCCAGCGCATTGACCCTGGTCTCAACGTCCCAAAAGCTGCTGGCGGTGCTCCGGGAGGCCGGCGGTAATAGCGGCGTCAGCGGGAAAATGCACTCGTCCCTGTCCGATACCCTCGCCGCACTAGTCGACGCAATGGGAGAGACCCTGCGGCAGAAGCGCGCCGACCGGGTGCGGGGCCTGTACGTCATCATCGATCCCCAAATAACCGACGGCAGAGACCCGTTGGAGATCGCTACATTGGCGGTGCGTGGCGGCGCGAGGATGTTACAGCTTCGCGACAAGCTTCGGGACAAAGGGGAGATACTGCCTCTGGCTTCAGCGCTTCAGCAGCTCTGCCAGGCCAACGACGCAGACCTGATCATCAACGATCATGTGGACCTGGCGGCCGCGGTTGGGTCCGCCGGTATCCACGTCGGCCAGACCGACCTGCCGGTAGCCCAGGCCCGCCAGGTGCTCTCCCCTCTCCAGGTGCTGGGGCGGTCCAACCACGAGATTCACGAGCTGGCCGAGTCCGAGGAGATGGGCGCCGACCACCTGGCCTTTGGCGCGATCTATCACACTCGTACCAAGGGCGTGGGCCGCCCGCCCCAGGGGGTCGACCGGCTGCGGCAGGCCAGGCAGGCCACCAAATTGCCCCTGGTAGCCATTGGCGGGATCAACGCCGGGAACGTGGCCCCCGTCGTGGAAGCGGGCGCTGACGCCATCTGCGTCACCGCAGCCGTAGGCGCGGCGCCGGACCCGGAAGCCGCCGCGAACCAACTGGTGGAGGCCATCCGGGCGGCGGGAGGCCGGGTCTAGTGCCATCCCGGTACAGCGACGAGCTTGCCGACATCGGCCGCCAAGCCATAGAGCAGTTGACCGTGCGCAACCGGGCCAGGGAGCAAGCCCTCACCATATCCAGAGTGGTAATCCGCTGCTCGGCCAACGCCATCCGGGCTGTGCACCGGGGTCAATTCGACGAAGCCCGCAAGGTTATCGAGCAGGCGCGGCTTCATCTGGTCGAAACTGAACCCATGCGCCTGGAGAATCCAGAGATTTACTTTGCCGGGTTCCTTTCCGATGCCCGCAAGGAGTTCAGCGAGGCGAATGTCACCCTGGCGGTGATCTCCGGCGAAGCCCTGCCCCGTCCCCGGGACCTGGGCGTCGACCCGGCCGCATTCCTCAACGGCGTGGCCGAGGTCATCGGTGAGCTGCGCCGCTACATCCTGGACTCATTGCGCCGGGACTCGTTCGACCGCTGTCAGGAGAACATGGAACTCATGGACGAGATCAACAGCATCCTGGTCACAGTGGACTTTCCGGAAGGGGTTACCGGTGGGCTGCGGGGCAGAACCGACCAGATGCGGGGAGTGCTGGAGCGCACGCGAGGCGATTTGACCATGGCGCTGCGCCAGCACAAGTTGGAGGTGCGGCTGGCCGAGTGGGAAAGCCGGGGATCCAGCGATGTATGAGTGATCCGCTTTCTATGAGCCTGCAAGTGCACGAGGGTAGCCATGGAAAAACGAGACGAGTTCGACACCTCGGGTGAAACTCAAGGGTATATCTCCCTGGACCAGGCGGGATTGGAGGCGCGGCGACTAGCAAGGCAAGACGAGGAGGGTTACCTCCAGCGCCTCGGATGGGACCAAATCGCTTGGACGGATCGCAGCTCCGAACAACGAGAAGACTCGTATCGCGTGGTTTTGCAGTTCCGGCGTCCCACCCGAGGTTTGGGAGAGGAGCAGACCGGCGAAGAGGAGTTCATCTTCAACCTTACCGGCGAACTTCAGGACCGGCAGGTGCTTGTTTGGCCCGAGGGCGTAACGTCTGGCACTGGCTTCGCGCCCGCGCCGTCCTCCCCGCATGTCGGGGCATCTCCTCCTTCTCATTTTCCTCCCCAAAGACAGGAATCCAGCGACGGTATGATGTTCCCGCCGTTCCAAATGATGGCAATGTGCATGGGGATTCTCAGTACCTTGGCCCTCACGCTGAAGCGCCTTGTAGAACAGGTCTTCGGAAAAGCCAAACAAAAGAAGGAATGAAGGCTGGCCAGCGGCGAACCACGTCGGTGATACCCACTGACTTGCCTGCGTTGACTCGCTCATCCCTCGCAACTAAAATGGCGAGTGCCGAAAGGCTGGCCTCAAGGCGAGGAAACAGGCCTCCAACCGGCAGGTTCTTGACGAAATACCTGCGAAGTGCGACGATCTGGTCGAGTTCCAGTCCTGAACAGGAGTACCCTGATGGCCAACGTTGATATCACCTTCCTCGGCACCGGTGCCGGCATGTGTGTGTACCGAAACCACACCGCCATCGTGTTGGACTGCCCCGACGGCACTCGCTTGCTGCTGGACGCCGCCTCAGGCAATTCCGTGATGCGCCAGGGGGCGGAGGTGGGGATGATGGCGCGGGAATTCGAGCAAGTGCTGCTCACCCACCACCACGGTGACCACATGGGCGGGTTGCCCTATATGCAGGGCCAGCGCAGTCTGACCAATCCGGAGGGCCCGCCGTTGCGAGTTTACAGCACCGAGGAGGCGCTGGAAGCTTTACGCCTTTATTGCCGGGCTACCCGGCTTCGGGCCATCAACGTCGACCTAGACGGAGCCACGACCAATAATGGTCACCCGGTGTTCCGGTGGCACCCGACCGAGCCGGGTCACCGGGTTGACCTGGGCGCCACCACCTGGGCTTCATCCTTTCCCGTGGACCACATTTCCGGCGCGGTGGGCTGGCGGGTGGAGGCCGGTGGAGTATCGATCGTATTCTCGGGCGACACCCGCTTCAGCACAAACCTGGTGGAGGCGGCCCAGGGCGCCCGGCTATTGATTCACGAAGCCCTGAGCATCGAGAGTGACCCCCGTAACGCCAGTGGAAGGGGCCATTCCATCGCCGCCGACGCCGGCCGCGCCGCCGCGCAAGCCGGGGTGGAAGAGCTGGTGATCACTCATATCGACACCTCCTTCCATCTCGACCCACAACCCCTGATCGACGACGCAGCGCGGTTCTTTGACGGGCCAATCAGCGTGGCCAGCGACCTGTACCAGATGACCGTGGCCACGGGATAGCGGCCGGCAGGCCGGCTTCGCCGAAACCTGTTTACGAAGCCGAGATAGTTCCGGCCCAGTCGAGGGTGCTCAATGAATTCAGCGATCGCTGAAATGGGCAGTGGGTGGGACAGGAGCCAAGCATACGACTGCAAACGCCCGCCGACGCCGCGGGCTTCGTGCCCGTTGACCCTCAACCGGTCGGATGAGGCAGTTTCGAGCGCCCTCCTGAGTCAAGAACAATCGATCAGGGGCCGGTGACGTGCTCGCTACAGCTCAAACCTGCGCGGTAATCGGCCTGGACGGGCTCATCGTCCAGGTAGAAGTAGACATATCCCCTGGATTGCCCGCCTTCAACGTGGTAGGACTGCCTGACACCGCGGTCCAGGAAGCCCGCGAGCGAGTCCGCGCCGCCCTCCGCAATAGTGGCTGCGAGTTTCCCCTACGCCGCATCACCGTGAACCTGGCTCCGGCAAACCTGAAGAAGGCCGGCCCGGCTTACGACCTGCCCATGGCCGTGGGAATTCTGCTCAGCTCCGGCCAGGTGGACGCTCCGCTGGAGCGAACGGTCTTTCTCGCCGAGCTGTCCCTGGACGGCAGCCTGCGCCATACCAACGGAATCTTGGCAATGGTGTCGGTGGCCCGGCAGCGGGGCTTCACCTCGGTGTACGTGCCGACCGTCGATGCGGCGGAGGCCTCCCTGGTGCACGGCATTCAGGTGTATCCCACTCCCAACCTGGCCTCACTGATCGGGCATCTGCGGGGTGAAACCCAGATTGTGCCGATGCCTGAGGACGGGGCGTTCCCCGAGGATACCGCGGCACCCGAGGGAATGAACCTGGCCCACGTTCGAGGGCAGGACCACGCCAAGCGGGCCCTGGAGGTAGCCGCCGCCGGGTCCCACAACCTCCTCTTCAGCGGCCCTCCCGGAAGCGGCAAGACTTTGCTGGCCCGCTGCCTGCCGTCGATTCTTCCCCGGATGGCCCCGGACGAGGCGCTGGAGGTCACGAAGATCTACAGCGTGAGCGGCGCCTTGCCCTCGGAGAGCCCCCTGATCCTGCAGCGGCCGTTTCGGGCGCCCCACTACACCATCTCCAACGCCGGACTCGTCGGCGGCGGCCGGGCCATACGGCCGGGTGAAATCACCCTGAGCCACCGGGGCGTTCTGTTCTTGGACGAGCTTCCCGAGTTCAATCATACGGCGCTGGAATCTCTCCGCCAGCCCCTTGAAGACAAGCTGGTTACCATCACCCGGGTCAGCGGTACCGTCACTTATCCCGCCAGCTTCATGATGGTGGCGGCCATGAATCCGTGCCCTTGCGGTTTCTACTCCCACCCCCGAACCGAGTGCACTTGCTCACCCTCAGCCGTGGCGCGTTACCAGAAACGGATCAGCGGCCCGCTTCTGGACCGGATCGACGTCTTCGCCGAGGTGCCGCCCGTGGAGTACGAGAAGCTAGTGGACGAGGAGCCGGCGGAAGACTCGACCCTCCCGCGGCAGAGAGTGGAGCAGGCGCGGGACATCCAGCGCCGGCGTTTCCACGAATGCGGCTTCCTGTGCAATTCGGAGATGGGACCGGCGGAGGTCTGGAAGTTCTGCCCGTTGGACGATACCGCCAAGGGGTTGCTCCAGGCTGCGACACAACGCTTGGGCTTATCAGCCCGGGCTTTCCACCGAATCCTCAAGGTGTCCCGGACCATCGCCGATCTGGACGGCGCCGGAGAGATCACAGTGGCCCACCTCGCCGAAGCCCTTCAGTATCGGTCTCGGGGTTCCATCGGCTGATGAGGGGAAGCGCCGCCGGTTGCTCTCACGGTTCACCTGCCCTTCCAGCTTCGGTGAGGTCCGGCGAGACCCAGGTGCGCCTTGTCACGGGAGTCACTCAGAGCTAACATTAGAGCCATGGAACCGAGACCGGTCAAATACCCTTTGGGATCCCTCTCGCTCATTGAAGCCAAGTCTTTTGGTGAGCCGGGCGAGCGCACCTTTGTTCTTGCCCTGGAAGCCGGCCCGGCAGCCGGTTCGTTGTGGCTCGAAAAAGAGCAACTCTTCCAGTTGGGGGTCTACCTTAGGGACGTAGTCCAGTCCATGTCGGACGAGGACCGGGAGCGCGCAAGCCAGCCCGTGGAGGCCGAAAAGTCCGGCGAAGGAGCCTCCGTCGAGTTCAAGGTTGGGCAACTGCTGTTGAGCTACGACCCGGCGGCCAACTCGTTTTGCTTGACGGCCTATGAACGGGAGGAGGCTGATCCAACGGAGGAGGCGACGTCAGTTAGCTTTTGGATCACACCAGAGCAGGCCGACAATCTGGCCAAGGAGGCCTTGCGGATCTGCGCCGCGGGGCGGCCTCGTTGCTTCCTGTGCGGGCTCCCGATCGACCCGGAAGGACACATTTGCCCTCGAGCCAACGGTCACACCACATTTGAGGTCGGCTGACCCGCTGGCCAACGAGAATAGAGCGTCCTGGTGAACGTCGACCCATCGATCTGCGAAATCATCCGGCGTGGCGATATAGTTTCCTGTCAGCTCACCCCCGCGGGCTCGAACTACACCTTCCTGGCTCGGGTCCAGCTAGGCGACCGGGTCAGCCTGGCGATCTACAAGCCCCGGGACGGCGAGGCCCCCCTGTGGGATTTTCCTTCGGGAACCCTGTACAAACGTGAGTACGCCGCCTATCTGTTGAGCCGGGTGCTGGGCTGGGATTTCATCCCCTTCACCGTCATTCGCGAAGGCCCCCACGGCATCGGAACGCTTCAGCATTTTGTGCAGCACGACCCCAGGCAGAACTACTATACCCTCACGGACGAACACGCGTCCGAGCTGAGAACCGTCGCTTGTTTCGACCTGGTGGCCAATAGTACCGACCGGAAACCAAATCACCTGGTCATAGACGCCAATGGAAAGCTATGGAGTATCGACCACGGCCTGACCTTCCATGCCGACACAAAAATCCGAACGGTCATCTGGGACTTCTGTGGTGAGCCGATCCCCCATCCGTTGCTGGCCGCGCTGGCCAGCCTGGTGGAACAACTCCAAGACCCGCGGGGCCGCCTCGAGGAACTCCTGGGGCTGCTCCACCCCCAGGAGGTAGCGGCCCTCCGGGCGCGCATCGGGTGGATCCTGACGGAACGCGTTTATCCTGGCCTGCCCGGCCGCTACCGGCGCTGACGCCGCGAGGCAGCGTTCTCCCCCACCGTATCACGCCACGGCTCTGCATGAGTCCGAGCAGGTCTATCTCAAGATTCACCGCCGGGCACGCGTGGGCCGGCGAGCCGGAACGAGTCAGGATCATGCTCTCAGCGGGGTCTACGGTTTCGAGATCGCCGGGGCTCTACTCAAGAAACCGGCGGCGAGCCTCGGCGGCGGCCCGCTGGTAGACCTCCTGGAGAGGTGTGGCGGTTTCCAGAGCTATACGCCGGCAGTCTTCGAACTCGGGCGCAGCCCCCACCGCTACTCCACCCAGGTACTTCACCTTGACGCTGATCACCCCCATGCCGGTCTCCATGGGCAGGCTCTGGCGATCGGCAACGTAGCGCTCTACCGGGCGGGTACGCACCCCCAGCGTGGGAGTCTCCCGTAGGATGATCTCCATAGCGGCGGCTTCCAGCTCCAGGGGAACCAGTGCTGAAAGGATGACCCCGGGCCGGTTCTTCTTCATCTGGACGGGGATGCACCACACGTCCAACGCCCCCAGGGCGAAGAGCCGGTCCTGGACGTGCCCCAGCACCAGGCCGGGCGTGTCGTCCAGGTTCGTCTCCAGCAAGACGACGCCGCCCTGCTTTCCGGCGGCCGGCGTCTCGGCAACCTCGCCCAGCCAAACCCGAACCACGTTGGGAAAACTGTCCGGGTCTTTGGCCCCCAGGCCAATGCCGACACCGGAGAGGGACATGGCCGGCCGCTCGAAGCTGGCCAAAGTCGTGATGAGGGCGGCGCCCGTCGGTGTGGTCAGCTCCCCGGCGCCCTGATGCATGGACAGGTCCTCCGCCACCGGCGCGCCGGCCATGGCCGCCAGCTCCATCGTGGCCGGAGCCGGATTGGGGTAGCCGCCTGTCCATCTGGGGGGCTCCGCCGCCCCCAGCACCAACGGCGAGGCGTACACTCGCTCCACCCCAAGGCAGGCAAGGCCGGAGACGAATCCAACCACGTCGACCAGGGTATCGATGCTCCCCAACTCGTCCAGCTCCAGAGTGTCCTGCGGTTCTCCGTGGACCCGGCTTTCGGCCCGCCACAGGGTTTTCAGCACGTTTTCGGCCTGGTCCTTGACCTCCCCTGGCAGCCCGCTCCCTTTGACGATGTCCAGCAAGCCCCTGGGAGAGTGACGGGCTTCGTCCCGGACCTGCACCGTTAGCTTGGTCCCCCTCACCTCGTGGCGCGTCTCCTGGCCAGAAACCAGCTCATAGCCAGAAAGGCCCAGCTTGGTCAATTCCCGCCTCAAGGTTTCCAAGGGCAGCCCCAGGTCCAGCAGCGCACCCAATAGCATGTCGCCGCTGGCCCCCCCGATCGACTGTATATAGGCTACCCGCATGGAATATCCTCCCCGCTGCCGGGCCATAGGGAATCCCATCCCAAACCCGCTCCCCCCAACTGCCCGGTATAATGGCCGCGGGAGGGGGCGGTCGACGTGGTTCTTCCGACAAAGCACCCACTGGGGCTTGCCGCACCATTGTACTATCCCCCATTGTACTATCCAAAATAAGAACGGCGGAAGAGAGCAGCATGGTCCAGCAGATTAGCGCGGTCACCCTGGCGGTACGGGACATGGCCCGTTCGGTGGACTTCTACCGTGACAAGGTGGGTATGGAAATGCTCCACGGGGGCGACACCGCGTCGTTCACCAGTTTCCGGGTAGGCGGCGGGTACTTGAATCTGATTCTAGTCCCGGAAGGCAGCTGGTCATGGTGGGGCCGGTTGATCTTCTACGTCGATGACGTGGACGCGGTCCACCGGCGGCTGGTGGAAGCTGGGCTGACGCCATCCTCCGAGCCCCAGGACGCAATGTGGGGGGAGCGCTACTTCCACATCAGCGACCCCGACTCCCACGAGCTGAGCTTCGCGAGGCCGCTGGAGTGATTGGGGGTGGCCCGCCGATGCGGAGGTTCTTCGAGACGCTCGGGGGAACCGTTCCTTGCGGAACGGGTTCCCGCGGCGGTTCCTCCGGACCGGCGGCCTAAACGTTTATCAGGAAGTTGATGACGTCGCCGTCTTTAACCCCGTAGGTCTTGCCCTCGGAGCGCAGCACCCCTTCCTTGCGCCCCTGGGCAATGCTGCCGCATCGGACCAGATCGTCGTAGGGTATGACCTCGGCCCGAATGAAGCCCCGCTGGAAGTCGGTGTGGATGGTCCCAGCCGCCAGTTGGGCGGACAGTCCCGCCGGTACGCTCCAGGCGCGAACCTCGTCTTCGCCGACGGTGAGGAAAGAAATCAACCCCAGCGTTTGGAAGCTAACCCTGACCATCTGGTCCACCGCCGGTTCGCCCACTCCCAGCTCCCGGCGAAACTCATCTGCCTCGTCGCCAGGCATCGACGCCAGGTCTTCTTCCAGCCTGGCGCAGATGCTGACCGCACCCAGGCCGGCGGTCTCGTTCTCCGAGAGGCCCAGGCCGTCCAGGGAGATATCCGGGCCCGCCTCGTCGGTGTTGAAGGCAACGATGACCGGCTTGGCCGTGAGGAGCTGGTAGTTGGCCAGGATCGACAACTCCGAACCGGCCAGTTGCTGCCGGCGCAACGGGACCCCGTCTTCGAAACTCGCCCTCACTTTCTTGATGGTCTCCAGTTGGGATGTCAGGACCGGCCGTTCGGAGACCTTGGACTTCTTGAGGCCTTCCTCCAGTTTGACGACGGCCCGCTCGAGGACTTCCAGGTCGGCGAAGGCCAGTTCGCCCAGCATATTCGCCAGGTCTCTGCCCGGGTCCACGCTTTCCAAGGGGTGGACCACGGCGGCGTTGGTAAACGCGCGCACCACCAGCAAATAGGCGTCGGCCCCCTGCAGCACGTTCAGGTACTTCCCGCCTATGCCCTGGGACCGGGCCAGGGATTCGGGGCCCGGCAGGTCCCAGTACTTTACCTCGGCGTAAATGGTCTTCTTTGGCCGGTACATCTCCGTCAGCACGTCCAGCCGGGGATCGGCGACCTTTACGACCCCAACGTGCATCTCCCCGCCGGCCCCGCCGGTGTCGGCGTGCCCTCGGGTCAGGGCGTTGAAGGCGGTGGTCTTGCCGCTCTGCGGCAGGCCAATAATAGCTACATCCATGGCGATATCATGTCCCCGCGCTCAATATGATTGGAACAGCCGCCCCCACTCGGTTTCCAGCGCAGCTCTAATGCGGCTCCGGCCCTTGGTCTTCAGCCAGTAGCCGTTGTGGTAGAGGTTGGAGGCCAGGAAGGCCCAGCCGGCCAGGGGACTGCGCAGCAGCAGCTTCTCCAGCGGCTTCAACGGCCCCCAATAAATCAGCTTTTGGCCGCGGCTGGCGAAGGTGTTCTCGACCCCGGAGAAGCCCCAGTTTACCCGGTCGATATCCTCGCCCACGACTTCGATCTTAGAGGTGTCTCCGCAGCCCAAGCCCCGCTCGTGGGCCAGCCGTATGAACTTTATGCTGAGAGGATCGAATCCCATCATCCGGGCAGCCACGGCGTCGATAGCCACCTGGTCGGCGCTGGCCAGGATGCGGTCCTTGATGTGCCACCGCATGGCCC
>CAJWBT010000032.1 GCA_913020235.1 uncultured Chloroflexota bacterium | reverse complement strand
TGCGAAAATACTGCTCCCGCTGCCGCAACCATACCTCCCATCGGGAAGTGAGGTAACTCCTCATGGCCAGGAGTTCCACGCGAAACACCAGGATCGTCTCTCCGGGTGCCGGGGGGCGGGCGAGCCCGGTTGCCTTCCTCCGGGAAACCGCCTCCGAGCTGAGGAAGTCGGTCTGGCCGAGCCGCGAGGAAACGGCCCGTCTTACGGCGGTGGTCATCGCGTTGTCAATCGTTATGAGCATCTTCCTTGGCGGTTTGGACCGGGTACTCAGAGAGACCTTCGACAGGTTCGTGCTTTTTGGAGGCTAACCATTCCGCCTAGGCCGCCTCGGCCGGCGTGGGCCGGCAGCGATTCCGCCGCGGATACACTGTCATGACCACGAGCAATGACCCCCAGACAACCGAGAGCCCAGCCCCCAGGTGGTACATTGTGCACACCTACTCGGGGCAAGAAGACCTGGTAGAGAAGAACCTCAAGCTGCGCATTCAGAGCCTCGATATGCAGGACCGTATCCTCGAGGTGCTGGTGCCCACCGAAGAAGAGGTGGTGTTCAAGGACGGCAAGCGGCGCTCGGAGCGGCGCAAGCTGTTCCCCGGCTACATCCTGGTTCAAATGGCCATGGATGACGAAAGCTGGTACGCGGTCCGCAATACCCCGGGGGTGACCGGGTTCGTCTCAACCGAGGATGAGTCCGACAAACGGCCAAAACCGGTGCCTCTGGAAGACAAACAGATAGAAGACATCCTCAAGCAGGTGGAATCCGGAACGACGCGCATCAAGATCGGCCTGGAAAGGGGCGAGACGGTGCGCATCACCGAAGGCCCGTTTGTTGACTTCATCGGCTCCATCAGCGATGTCGACGAAGGCAAGGGCAAAGTGCGGGTCCTGGTTTCCTTCTTCGGAAGGGAAACCCCGGTGGAGCTGGACTTCCTGCAGGTCGAACGCATTTAGGAGCGAACCTTGGCCAAAAAGGTACGGGCGATAATCAAGTTGCAGTTGGAAGCGGGGAAGGCGACCCCCGCGCCACCGGTTGGTCCGGCGTTGGGCCAGCACGGCGTTAACATCATGGGCTTCGTCAAGGAATACAATGCTCGCACTGCGAATAAGAGCGGCACCATCGTGCCGGTGCACCTTACCGTATTTGAGGACCGCTCGTTCACTTTCGTAACTCGCACGCCGCCCGCTTCCGACCTGTTGCGGAAGGCGGCGTCGGTCGAAAAAGGTTCCGCCGAGGCCAGGCAAGGCCCGGTGGGCGCCATCAGCCGGCAGGCCCTCAGAGAGATAGCCGAAGCCAAGGCCACGGACCTGAACGCCGCCTCCGTGGAAGCCGCAATGTCCATCATTGAAGGCACTGCCCGCAGTATGGGAATCAAGATCGAAGAGTAATAGCTGCCGTCGCGGCCCACAAGGATCAAGTATGGTAAAGCACAGCCGGAGATTTGGCGCGGTGGCCGAAATGGTGCCGGCAGACCGCCCCCACCAACCCCGCGAGGCCATCGACCTCGTGAAAGAGTTGGCCACCGCCAAGTTCGATGAGACCGTGGAGGTCCATCTGAGGACCAACGCCGACCCTCGTCACGCCGACCAGATGGTACGAGGCGTAACGGTGTTGCCCCATGGGCTGGGAAAACCGGTGCGAGTGCTGGTATTCGCCAGCAGCGACTCCATGGAGATCGCCCGTCAGGCGGGAGCCGACTTCGTTGGCGAGGACGACCTGATCGAGCGAATCGAGGGTGGCTGGATGGAATTCGACGTGGGGTTGGCGGTACCCCAGGTCATGCCAAAGATCGGCCGCCTGGGGCGCATTCTGGGACGCAGCGGGCTGATGCCGAACCCCCGGTCCGGCACCATGGTCCAACCCCAGGACCTCCCCAGAGTCATCCAGGAAGCCAAGGCCGGCCGGCTGGAGTACCGGACCGACCGAACGGCGATTATCCACAGTCCCATTGGCAAGGCAAGTTTTGACGCCGACAAGCTGCTGGAAAACCTGGCGACGCTGATGGACTCGATAGTCAGGGCCAAGCCCTCGGCCGTCAAGGGATCGTTCCTGCGATCGGCCTTCCTCACCTCATCCATGGGGCCGGGCGTAGCCCTGGACCTGAGCAGCCTCCAGGCCCTGAAGCCTACGGAGTAGCCAAGACTCAAAACAAGACCACCCTGCACCGATGCCGTAGACCGCGGGTCCCCGCCACATGCGGGGCTAAAGATGAACAATCGCCCGCCGAGGCGCAGCAAAGCCCGAAACGGGCTCTTATTGCTTCCTGCGCCTCACCTCGGGCGCAGTTTTTTTGTGAATTACAGATAAGGAGGGACCAGTTTGCCGACCGAGCAAAAGATTGAGCGCGTGAGCGCCCTCAAGGAAAAACTGGAGCGGTGCACCATAGCGGTGACCACCGACTACACCGGCATCTCCGTCAACGAAATGAACGAGCTGCGGCGGCGCATGCGGGCCGCTGACGTAGAGTTCACCGTGGTGAAGAACACCTTGATGGACCTGGCGGCCGAGGCGGCGAACCGCCCGCAGGTCAAAGAGATCGTCCAGGGACCGACTGCCGTGGCCTTCGGCTACGACGACCCTCTGCTCGTCGCCAAGGCCATCGCCGAGTACATCCGCACCACCCGCTCGGTGCTGACGGTCCGCGGGGCGGTCATGGGTGACGGCCCGGCATTGGCGCCGGCGGCGGTAAACCGACTTGCCGCACTGCCTAGTAAGCCCCAGCTGGTGGCCCTCTTGATGGCGCAGCTACAGGCGCCGATCCAGCGCCTGCTGGCGGTGCTTAACGGCCCCCTAACAAGCTTTGACGCATTACTGCAAGCCAGGATACGGCAACTTGAATCCACCGAGTCCAGCGGCTAGATGTTCCGCCCGCTAGATGTTTTGATGCGAATCCGAAACCGCCTTCCCCGTATTTGGTTTGGATTCGCTCCCTCTGCCGCGGTGCGAGGGGTGTTCTAACGAGCCAACATCGGGTGGGCGTGGATTCCTTGAAGACAGGTACCCGAATTACCCAACACCGGGGAAACCCGGCCGAGAAAAGGAGGACCCGTGACTAAAGAAGAGATTATGGAAGCCATCAAAAGCATGAACGTTCTGGAGCTTTCCGATATGGTGAAGGCTCTGGAGGATGAGTTCGGCATTACCGCGGCGGCACCGGTGGCCGTGGCGGCAGCTCCCGGCGCAGCCGCCCCCGGAGAAGCCCCTCCCGAGGAGGAAGAACAGAGCGAGTTCGACGTGACCATCAAAGAGATCGGCCCCAACAAGATCAACGTCATCAAGGCGGTCCGTGAGGTCACTTCACTGGGGCTGCGCGAAGCCAAGGAGCTGGTGGAGGCGGCCCCGGCCAAGGTCAAAGAGGGCGTGCTCAAGGACGAAGCCGACTCCGTCAAGGGCAAGCTGGAAGAGGCCGGCGCCGTTGTTGAGGTAAGCTAGCCAGCCGGGCTGCTCTCCGGCCAGTGGGAAAAGAACGTTGAGCCGCCGGAAGGACCAGGAGCGCTACCGCCGCCTCAAGCAGGCCAACCCCGACTACCAGGGGTTCCGCGGGGCAGAGACGGCGCCGGCGAACAAGACCGAGTCGCTCGAGACCGTCGTCTGCTCCGTGTGCCGGCGCAAGCGGAACGTAGCCGGCGGCGCCCTGCCGGCGGACCGTGATACCTATGTTTGCATGAGATGCCAGGAAGCTGGGTTAACGGAAGGGCGGTAGCAGGTCGTTGAGGTAGTCGTAGGCTCGGTTGAACTGGCTCTCGCCCCCAAATCCCTCATCCTCGGGCTCAAAAGGAACCGGCACGTCTGGCTGGACACCCTCGGCACCGAGCATTCTGCCTTCAGGCGTATACCATCGGGCGGTGGGAAGGTAGATGGCCGAGCCGTCGCTGAGTTCGACGAAGCTGAAGGTCCCCACCGCGCCAAAGGTATCGGCGCCCATGAGCACCGCTCGCCCGGACTCTTGCAACACCGCGGCCAGGGCCTCACCCTCCCCGATGGTAGCCTCATCCACCAGCACTACCATCGGCAACTGCTCCAACTCCAGGCGGTCCAGATCCTCAGGGATACGCAGCTCCCGCTGGTCACCGCGCCGGTCCTCCAGCTGCAGGAATATGCTGCCCGGCGCCAGGAATTGTCCGGCCACATCGGCGGCGGCTTCCAGCGAACCGCCGGTATTGGAGCGGAGATCGAGGATCAAGGCCAGCATGTCGAACTGATCGAGGGTTTCCAGAGCTTCCAGAACCTGCTCGCCCGTATTGTCCAGGAAGCGAGCGATGAAGACGTACCCTATCCCACCGGGCGCCAACTGTCTTGAGACCGAAGGCAAGTCAATGGTACCCCGGAACACGTCAAGCTCCAGCGGTTCCGGCTCGCCGAACCGCTCGATGATCAGCTTGACTTTGGTACCCTCTGGTCCCGCCACCAGGTCGACCACTTCCCGTACGGTCTTCTCGCCTACCGGTTCCCCTTGAACCTCCAGCAGCAAGTCGGCCGCCTGGACTCCGGCTTTTTCCGCCGGGGTATCTTGAAAGGGGAACAGCAGGACCCGGCCGTCCTGGGACGCTACCCTGGCGCCGATGCCAAGGTAGCTACCCTCCAGGCTCTTTTCCAGGGCTTCCCGGGCCTCCCCGTAGGATTCGGCGTCGAAGAAGGCGGCCGACGGGTCTCCCAGGCCGGCCACCATCCCGGCGATGGCGGTTTCGACCATATCGGACCGCTCAACCTCGGGCCAACGCTCCTGGTGCAAGGCCAACCCGCGCCATAGGTCGGCCAGCTCCTCGGGAACGCCCGGAGGAGCCTGGTCCCACAGCCGGCCCACGTCGGCCAGAAAGGGATAGGGTCCGGCGTCGCTCAACTCCAGCAGGCTCCGGAGCGCGATGCCAGCCACCTCGTCGGGGTCCAGGTCCTCGGGGCCCGCATAGGACTCGTCGATTTGCCGCCAGGCCTCCCACACCAGCCCGGCTTCGTCACTGGTCTCAACGGCCTCGTCCATCGCCGAGATCGCAGCTTGAACCAATTCGGAGCGTTCGACTTCAGGCCAAAGCTCCGGTAGCAAGACCAACGCGCGCCACACGTCGGCTAACTCCTCCGGGACCTCGGGCGGCACCTGGCCCCGCATGCCTCCCAGATCTGTGAGAAAGGGATAAGGTGGCACACCGGCCTGGTCCACCAAGCTCCGAAGAATGCTGCCGGTCACTGCCTCCGAGTTCTCCGGGATCTTATCGGCCCCATCGATTTGCCGCCAGGCTTCCCAAACCTGTCCAATATCGTTTTCGGGTTCGACAGCTTCGCCAGAGGTCCCACAAGCCAAAATAAGGACCAATGGCACGAGGACCAGCAACGCCATTGATCGATAAGCTTTGATAGGTGCGGGTGGGTACATGTGCCTTCCAAGTTCAGGGGATACAGGCTATCTGGTCTAATTGTAGCAGATGCCTGGGTAGCCGGACCCGGCCTTTAGCCGTGGAAAGTGTCTCTGAAGTCGTCAAGGGCTCCCCGGTTTTTCCGGCGCACCCTACGTTGGCGATCCGTTTCCCAGGGGGCCAAGATCTCTTCAAAAGAGCCCCTCCGCACTGTTCCTATGGGAAGAGCTTGGAGGACCTCACCCCGGCGGGAAAGGGGTGCTCCAATGGACCGCGGGAACGAGCGCCACCTTCTGTAGCTCACCTGAGTACCCGCCGCCGTGGTCCGGCCGGTTCAGCACCGGCTCCCAAGTTACCAAAGGGTCTGAGGAGGGCTCCTTTGCCGTTTCCGGACAAGCTCCGGCAGGGCGTCCGCCGGTGGGGTAACACCTGCGTTGTTGTTACTCGCGATGCAAGGCGGGACCGGAGGCTAGTACTCAATCAACCTAAATCTGCAATTGTCATTTTGAGCGAAGCGAAGAATCTCAGCGTAACGATAAGATTCCTCGTCGCTCTGCTCCTCGGAATGACATCCTTTCAAAACCAAGTTGACTGAGTACTAGGTCCGGAAGGTAAGCTTGCGGAAGGCTTCAGCGTAGCTGTACCCCTGGTCCGCCCCGGCGTTCTTGGCCCAATCCTTGACGAACTCCTCGACCTCGGCCTCGGTGCGGGCCGTCATCTGGCTCTGGTGGGCCAGCACCGCCTGAATCTTCACGCCAATGGTATCGCTTACATCTATATGGGTGTCGGGTTGCTCGGCGCCCCAGAAAAGGATGGTGCCCGTCTTGTGGGGCTCCAGGCCTTCTTTTTCCCAGAGTTCCACGAAATGCAGGTGGTCGCGGGCCCAGGGAAAGACCGCGTCCAGCGTCACCTGGCCGGCTATCCGGTGGTCCCGGTGCCAGGCCAAGTTCTTGCGGTAAGGCTCCGGGCACATGACCAACTCAGGGCGGACCCGCCGAATCTCGCGAACGATCTCCCGGCGAAAATCTCGGGTGTCTTCAAGCTCTCCATCGGGGCGGTGCAGCGTCACCACTTCTTCCACGCCCAATATCCGGGCTGCTTCCCTTTGCTCCCGCTCCCGGGAGGGCGCCAGTTCCTGAGAAGTAGCGTGGGAATCACTGCTGCCTTTGTCGCCGTCGGTGCACAAGACGTACCAGACCGACGCTCCCCGGCTGATCCACCGGGCGACCGTTCCCGCACACCAGAACTCAGCATCATCGGGGTGAGGGATAACCACCAACACCCGCTGCGGTGTTTCTTCCATCCGCCGGTTACCTCCAGCAAGGTCCCTCCCTAGCAGGCCGGAGACGCACGACGCCAGCCCGATACCGGGCCGTTTCCACGGCTTCCCGTCCGGAGGTCACGACGATTCCCTTCGCAACCTCAGCCGATACCTATGTTGGAACGGCCAGACTCCGGCCGTTGTCGTCATCGACCCCAGGGATTGTAGGCCGTGCCCAATAGTACAGGAACGTAGCTATAGGGTCAACTTTGAATTTGGGGCCAGGCGGCGCGGCCGCTTCAGCGGCAACACGGCAGGTGACCACTTCCAATGCTCCGGGCCGCTATAGAGACAAGATCGATTCCGTTCTTCTATTGCCATCTTGTCCGCCCTGGAAGCAGGGGGTAGGAAACGGTTCACCGGGCTCGATGCTGGAGCAAAACGACAACGGGCCAACGGGAGAACGAAATGGGCACCGATTCAACTTTGCCGCAGCGGTTGCCAAGCTGGGAATCCGGGGTGCAGCGGAGACGGGACAGGCGATGAGGCTCTCCTGCGGCGCGGCGCTATCCCCTCCCCATCGGTTGGCAGCAGGACGATGAACGACCGAGCGCCGCGGAGGCGGGGCTCGGTCGTCGCAAAAAGACAGACGTTATTGGGTTTAGTTGAGCGACGTGGTGGCGTCCAGGAACACCGGCGTGGTCCGCTGGATGAACAGCACCGCCCCGCTGGGCGGGATCACTTCAATGCTGAACGTCTTGTTGGGCACAAGCGTGTTGGTCAGCGTGTCCCGGCCGGTCCCGGTTCCCGTCTCCAGGTCGATCAGCTGGATCTCGTACACCTCGTTGCGCTCCAGCAGCTTGTCCGTGTCCGCGTTGCCCAGCGCCGTGACGGTGAACCCGGACGTGGATTCGAAGATCTTCGATTGAGACGGATCCGTATACTTGATGATGGTCTTCCCCGGCGTCAGGTCTATCGACTCACCTCCGGCCGCGCTGGCCACCTGGAAGGCGATGTCCGACACCGCTCCCGAAGTACCCGTGGTGGAGGAGGTGAGGATTACCGAGCCCTTGAGTTCCATGCTGCCCCGGGTCTCCGACAGCCCGGCCTGGATGGTCTCCTTCGCCTTGTCGCTGGAGAACAGGCCCGTGGACAGGGCCGCGAAGGCGAACACCGACGAGACCACCACGAAGGCGATCAGCACAATGGCCGTCTCCAAACCGGTGATCCCGCGCTGGTCCCGCCACACCAGGTTTTTTTCCCGGAGTTGCCTAACATTGCTTCTTAACATTACTAGTCCTTTTCGAGGAAGAGGGTGATTCCCCACTCCTTGCCAACTTCACCTATGCACAGTGTGAACGTGCAATGCGCTGTTAAGAATGGGACCTCCACCTAATTGCACAGGGAGTTACCGGACTCAGACAGGTGTCAGCACTCCTAACGGGGAGGGAGCCGGGCCCCGCGGTTGGGGCTCGCGAGGCCGGGCCTCGCACAGAAACGGCCGCTTCGGATTTAGTTAAGCGAAATGGTGGTGTCCAAGAAGACCGGCGTGGTCCGCTGTATGTGCAATACCGCCCCGCTGGGCGGGATCACTTCGATGCTGAACGTCCTGTTGGTCACGAGCGGGTTGGTCAGCGTGTCCCGGTCGGTCCCGGTTCCCGTCTCCAGATCGATCAACTGGATCTCGTACACCTCGTTGCGCTCCAGCAGCTTGTCTGTGTCCGCGTTGCCCAGCGCCGTGACGGTGAACCCGGACGTGGATTCGAAGATCTTCGACTGAGAGGCATCCGTATACTTGATGATGGTCTTTCCCGGCGTCAGGTCTATCGACTCACCTCCGGCCGCGCTGGCCACCACGAAGGCGATGTCCGACACCACTCCCGAAGTCTCCGTGGTAAAGGAGGTGAGAATCACCGAGCCCTTGAGTTCCATGCTGCCCCGGGTTTCCGACAGCCCGGCTGGTGGGTCTCCCCCACTTTGTCGCTGGAGAACAGGCCCGTGGACAGGGCCGCGAAGGCGAACACCGACGACACCACCACGAAGGCGATCAGCACGATGGCCGTCTCCAGACCGGTGATCCCTCGCTGGTCTCGCCACGACAGGCGTACCCCACGGGAATTCAAAATCTTAACTCTTGACAATGGTCGCGCTTCTCCATGAAGTGGCCTGGCAGCCTCCCGTGGCCATCTTCACCTACAACCAGTGTTGCAACCAGTGTAGGCGTGCGATGCGCTTTTGGGCATGGGGTCTCCACCTCTTCAGACCTGGGAGTAATCAGACTTGACTGATTTGCAGGACTGAGACGACGTCTACAAGACTCAGCGCAAGGTACAAAGTAGCGGAGCACCGAGAACCCGAATGCCCCGTGGCCACGGACTCAGTTGAGCCGCATGATCGGGTTCGGGGAGGTGGGTGTCCGACGCCTGACGGGCCAAGCCATGTGGTCGGGCTGGATCATTTCCAGGCAGATAATGGTGCTGAAGCAGGGGTTGGCGAGCACGGACGAAGGACCACGGCCATGGACCAAGCTGGTACCGGGAGAATATTGAAAACAGGAAAGGGCATCGGCAATTGGCGACATATACCATGAGGTAAGATTGTGGACGGTGGGATACTCTGCTACAATCGGGCGAGAGTGGCGAGGGCCTTTTTCAGCGGCCGGCTTACGCTTTTCGACACCGTCAGTCGGGCGTTCCTCGGATGAACTCGCCGAGCATCTGCCCAAATGCCACCAATTACCGTCGTACCGCAAGGATTCCAATTTGCGAGTAAGTAACTTCTCCGGCGACCGTTTGCCGGCGCTGCTGGATTTTGTCGAGACGCGTAGCACGTGGGGCGAACCAGGCCGTGCCTTGGGCCGGAAGACCTTTCAGCAGATACTGGGCCAGCCAGGATTGTCCCCCACGGATAACTGCTTTCTCCTCAAGGAAGGTGACCGGGTGCATGGCTTTTGCCTGGTCGTTCCGGAAACCCCCATCGGCCGTGCGGTACTGGAATTGGAGGTGGCGCCTAAACTGGCCGGCAGCGTCCACCAAGAGGAGCTGGTCCGCCGCGCTTTGAGGCGGGCCCGCGAGCTTGGAGTCCGGGTAGTCCATTCTTGCCTGCCGGGCCTTTCGTCCCAGGCCAGCCTCTTGCGGGACGAGGGGTTCTCTTTGGTCCGCACCTATTGGGACCTGGTCTGGAGTGACAAAGCTCTGCCCAAATCAGGGGTCCCCGACGGGTTCACGATCCGTCCATTTCAACCAGGGGACGCCGCAATACTTACCGAGGTCCAAAACGCCGCTTTTGGCGATAGCTGGGGCTTCTGTCCCAACACGGTGGAGCAGATAGAGTACCGCAGCTTGATGGTCAATATCCCTCAACGGGGCATTCTGTTTCTACGCCATGAGGAAAAGACCGCCGGCTATTGCTGGACCTGCCTGGCTCCCGTCAATGGCACCATCCGAGGGGTGATCGGCATGATCGGGGTCGTGCCGGAATACCGAGGACAGGGCATCAGCCGCCACATCTTACTGGCGGGGATGGAATTCCTCCTGTCCCTCGATGTGGCCTCCATTGGCCTGCAGGTGGACCAGGACAACGCTCCAGCTATCCGCCTGTACGACTCCGTTGGCTTCGAGAAGGCGGGAGAGCGTCACTGGTTCGAACGGGGCGTTTCGCCGGACGCCACTCCGAACCGCTGAAATACCTGGGCGGTGAGGATCCCGCCGGAGATCACCACCCTCATCGCATCCTCCACGCTCATATCGGTGGGTATCACCTCGGAAGCCGCAACGATGACCAGGAAGCCAGAAGATGGGATTGGCGTGGTGGGGATGTACACCGCCAGGGTTTCATCTCCGTTGGAATCGAACATGCGGGAGGTCACCAGCCCGATAGCTCGGGTGCCCGGGCGGGGAAAGTCGATGAGCACGACGCTGCTGTAGCGGTGCCCGTTGTTGCCCGAGAGCATCTCAATCGCGCTGCGGGTGGTGCCGTAAATACCCTTCACCACCGGGATGACCTCGAGGACCCGGTGGGCCAAGTCGATCACGCGGCGGCCCAAAACGTGAGCCGTGATGAGACCCGCCAGGTAGAGCAGGAACATCAGGGCCAGAAAACCGAGGCCGGGGATGTCGGGCCCCGGAAGAAGGTCTACCACCGGCTGGAGCACCGGGTCCAGCAAGTCGAAGAAGAACTTGAGGATCACAACGGTGATGCCGATGGGCAGTATGACAAGGATACCGGCCCCCAGGGTCCGCTCGATGTGGACTACAGGCCCACGGAGCGGTCCCAGACGGCGGCGCCTGGTGTGTTGAAATTCCTGGGGCTCGGGGATCAACGGATTCCTCCGGGTGAACCACCACTGCCTATACGGCCGCAGGGGACGGCGCGGCGACAGCCCTAACGGCTCAACGGCTGGCAGCCCGTGGCTTGCCCCGCCAATGTTGGCGCAAAACTTTGCTACCCGCCATTATCGCCTTCCCATAGGTTCTCGGTCAACATTTCGTATTCCTGGCTCAATCTGGCGGCCACTTGTTGCCAACCCATCCCTTCCGCCCGCCTCCGGGCAGCCAGGCCCATGCTGTGTTGCAGCCTGGCATTGGATATGATCATCTCCAGGGAGCTGGCAAAGGCCTCGGGGCAGCGCCAGGATTTCAGGTAGCCGGTGCGTCCGTGCTGCACTACAGTGGAGAGGCCTCCTACCCGCGCCGCCACCACCGGGGTCCCGCAAGCCATGGACTCCAGGGCTGCCAGGCCGAAGCTTTCGTAGTAGGAGGGCACCACGCACACGTCGGCGGCGTTGTAGTACAGGGGCAGCTCTTCCTGATCGACCCGGCCCACGAAATCGAACACGCTGTCCATTTGCAGGCTCCTGGCCAGGCTGCGCAGCCGGTCCACCTGCTGGTCTCCGTTGGCGTCGCCCCCTACCACCAGCACGCGCATCGGCCGACACGTCTCCAGGTGGGCCGCGGCGTGCAACAGCAGCTCCACTCCCTTTAGCGGTTCCAGCCGGCCCACGTAGAGGAACACGTTGCCCCCATTGAGCCCCAATTTTTCCCGGGCCTGCCGCTGGTCCAGCGGGCGGAACAAGGACAGGTCCACACCGCATGGGGCTACCGCAATACGGCTGGCATCCGCCCCATAGAGCCGGACCATGGCGTCGCGCTCGTTGGCGCTGAAGGCGACGATCCGGTCGGCGGAGCCCACCAGCTCCCGCTCCACTTGGTGGCGCTCCAGCGGCTCCATCTCCTCGGCCCGGGACTGCATCTTGATGAGTCCCATGGTGTGAAAAGTTACCACGTGGGGGATCATCTGCTGGCAGGCCATGGCGCGGCCCACCCAGCCGGAAAGCCAGTAATGAGAATGGACAACCTGGTAAGTCAGCCGGTTTTTCCGCTGAAACTCTTCCACCGCCTTCAGGAACGGGCCGAGGTAGCGGAACAGGCCTTCCAGGGGCGCATTCGCCTCACCTCCGGGCAGGTGCACCACCCGCACGTTCGGTGAGATTGATTGTATCTGCTCGACCGCCGTCGAGTGGTTGCGGGTGAAGATGTCCACGTGCACTCCCTGGTCGCCCAGGGCTCGGGCCAACTGGCGCACGTATACATTCATACCCCCTGACTTTCCCTCTCCGGGGGCCGCCAGGGGGCAGGCATGAAAAGTGATGAAGGCTACCCGTTGGACGTTCAACTCCGTCTCAGCACCATCCGGTAGAGGTTTCGGCTCTCTCCGCCCAAATGGCGCTTGT
>CAJWBT010000031.1 GCA_913020235.1 uncultured Chloroflexota bacterium | reverse complement strand
TGGCACTTGGGACCGGAAATGAAATCCACCGGCGAGGTCATGGGCATCGACCGGGACTTTTCCAGCGCCCTCACCAAAGCGCTGCTGGCGGCCGGCCTGAACTTGGAAATGGGCATGGGCGTCCTGCTGAGCATCGCCGACCAGCACAAGGCCGAGGCGGTGCAGATGGTCCGCGAGCTGCACCAAGCGGGCTGTCATCTATACGCCACCGAGGGCACCGCCGCCATGATCGCCGCCATGGGAATGCCGGTTACCATGACCACCAAAAAGCTGAGCGAGGGGCACCCCAACGTGATGGATGTCATCGAAGACGGCAGCGTGGGCGCCGTCATCAACACGGTCACTGGTGTGGGCTCGGTGCTCCGGGACGGCTACTACATCCGGCGGGCGGCGGTGGAGCGGCGGATTCCCTGCTTTACGTCGTTGGACACGGCCCGGGCGGCGGTGGAAAGCCTGGTGACGGAGCGGACCAGCTACAACATTCAGTGTACCGAGGAGTACCTGAACGGGGTTTAGCGTGCGCGCCTACCAGTCCATCTCCAGGCCGATGCCCGCGGCCTTGGCCCGGTCGTAGGCCAGCTTGGCGGAGGCCACGTCGGCCACGCCGGTGCCCATGAGCTTGGCAAGGATGATTTGGTCCGCCGCATCGCGTCCCGGTGCCGCGCCGGCCACGACGTGGCGCAGCTCCTGGAGCCGGCTCCACTGCAGAATGCCCCGGTCCACCGCGTTGGCCATGTCGCCCACTTCGATGGTGGCCTGCTCCGGGGAGTCGACGAATATCTTGGCTGCCCGGGTGAAGGTGGCATCGTCCATCTCCCGGGCCCGCCAGGAAGTGGGCCCGGCGGCGATCACCGTCGACCCCGGCGAAAGCCAGTCGCCGGACAACACCGGCTCCATGGCGTTGGCGATGCAGATCACGATGTCGCTCCCGCTCACCGCCTCCTGACCGGAGGCCGCCGAGATTACCTTGATCCCCAGCTTCTCAGCCATCGAACCGGCGAAGGCGTCGCGCCGCTCCTGGGTCCGGCTGTAGGCCTTGATCTGCTTGATGTTTCGGACCTTGCACACCGCTTCAAGCTGGGTGGGCGCCTGATTTCCGGTGCCGATGATGCCCACGGTGGCCGAATCGGGGTTGGAGAGATGCTTGACGGCGATGCCGGTCGTCGCCCCGGTCCGCAACTGGCCAAGCTGGTTGGCCTGGGTGTAGCAGAGAAGCTTGCCGGTGTCCGCGTCGTAGAGGCTGACCTGGAAGGAGTAATTCCCCTTGACTATTGTGTAGGTTTTGACGCCCATCAGCCCCTCGTAGAACAGGCCCCCGCCCATCACCGACAGCGTCCCCCCACTGGCGATAATCTTGCGTCTGGTCAGATTGCACGCTTCTCCGCGGCCGAAGTGGCCCAACATCGACTCGATAGCTTCCAGCATGTGGTCCATGGATACGCACTGTCGTATGTCTTCATTACGCAAGAAAAGCGCCATGGCTCGTCAACCCTCCTGCCGGTATCTGGTGGTCCGCGAAGCACCTGAATCGGACCGGTGCTAGTGTACCCTGGGGCTGTCGGGCTGGCAAGAGTAGCCTGTAGAAGACATAACGGATGAGTGGCGGCTGAAACGGACGGCACGAAGAAGGACCCAATTTCGGTGCGGATTGGAGAGGTCCCTGCCGGCGCTGTCCAGTTAGGGCGGGGCTCCCACAAGTGAGCGTGGACCCACCACCCCTGACCCCTTGAGGAGTATATCTTGAGCGGCGCCGAAGGGCTCAGGGTGACACTCTGCGGGCGACTTTTGGGGCAAGGCCGTTGGGGCGGATGGAAGAGAGGGGGCGGCCGGACTGGGGCCTACTTCTCTTCCCTAAGTCTTTCCATTAAAGAAATTCCGATTCTTGCTGATGTAGTGCCGCCACTGGGCTGGGACGGTGAACATGTCATAGATGGCGTTGACCGGGCAAACCGACTCGCAGTAGGAGCAATCGATGCAGGTGTGGGGATTGATGAAGAACATTTCGGCTTCGGCGGAGAACTCGATGCAGTCGACCGGGCACACATCCCGACACCTGCCGTCCTTGACCCCAATGCAAGGCTCGGTAATCACGAACGGCATATGGCCCCGTTGGTGGAAGAGGCGGGTTCCCGGGTCAATTCGGCGGTCGTCTCGTTGGAATAGCCAGGCATCGGAATCTGTTCCCCATTCTCGATTTGCCCCGGAATTTTGTCAAGTTGTGCCCTTTGATATATAATATCAAAAATCTTGATGCTGTTTGGGGGGTTGCATTATGGAACTTCGCGAACTGGTCAGCTTTTACCACGTAGCCCGGCTTCGCAGCGTTTCCAAGGCAGCGCGGATTCTGGAGCTAGGCCAACCCACCGTCACTACCCACCTAAAGAAGCTGGAAGAGGAATTCAATATCACCCTCTTCGACAGGATAAGACGCCCCATCCAGTTGACATCGGAGGGGGCTACCCTGTTGGAGTTGGTGACTCCGGTAGTCGAATCGGTGGACACGCTCAAGACCCAGATGGATTACGCGGAGCGCCGGGGTTCCTTCGTGGTGGGCGCATACTCCGACCTGGTGATGCACCATCTTCCGAAGAGCATTCAGGCGTTTCGCAGCCGGTTCCCCGACGTGCGGATCAGGCTCCTGGCCCGCCCATACGACCCACTGATCCAACTGGTGAAGTCGGGGGAGGTCGACGTGGCCCTTTGCGCTCCACCTCCTCCCGATGCGCCTTTCCTGCAGTTTGAGGGTCTGTTTCACTACAACGTGGTGCTTCTAACCCCGCCCGGACACCCGTTGCTGGAGAGGTCCGTAGTAGAACTACGGGACATCGCGGCCTGGCCGCTGATCCTGGGAGCCCCAGGGAGCTTGACCAGGCAAACTGTGGAGCAAGCGATGAAGGCCCAGGGGATTAGTTACGACCTGCACCTGTCTATGGACTATTCCGAGTCCATCAAGCGTTATGTGGAGATAGGTGAGGGGGTGGCCGTCTTCAATGACTACGCCCTTCATCCGGAGGACCACGACCTGTTGGGGGTGGTCCAGCTGGACCATCTGTTCCCCGGCATGGATATCGGCATCTGCACTTTGAAGGGTAAATTCCTGGGCCGGGCCGTGCGGAACTTCCTAGATATCATGGAGGGCCACCTGCGCGGCTTACGCCCCGAATCGTGGGTACACCCACGCGTCAAGTATGTCTCGGCAGAGTTGGCCCCCGTAGGTTCTGCCGACGCCTAGTGCTCGGTCAACTCGATCTTAACGGGATGTCATTCTGAGAAGCGGAGCGACGGAGAATCTCAGCGTATCAACGAGATTCTTCGCTTCGCTCTGAATGACATCTATCAATTTCAGGTTGACTTAGTACTGGTAGCCCCAACGCCGGCCCGGCATCATAGGTCTTCTTCGGCAGCGTTGTTTGTGCTGTCCCCGGGGACGACCTCCTTGACCCGGCGCTCCAGATAAGACCGGGGCAACATGACGTAGCGGCCGCATTTCTGGCACGTGATGCCGATATCTGCGCCCAGGCGTCTGACCTGCCACAGGTGGTTGCCGCAGGGGTGGGCCTTCTTCATCCGCAGCACGTCGCCGATTTTCAGTTTGAGGGCCATCCCTTGTCCTCTGAGTCCAGGATCTTGTTGATCCCCTCTCGAAGCCGGGATGTCTCCCGCCGCGCCGCCTCAACGTAGTCCGGGCCGCCGGAGGCATAGATGATGCTTCGCGACGAGCTGACGATGGCCAACCGCCCTCGGTGGTCGGTTCCCAGACGGACCGCGGCTTCCAGGTCCCCACCTTGGGTGCCGATGCCGGGTATCAGCAAGGGCATGCCGGGACACATGCCGCGGACGCTTCCCAGTTGTTCCGGGTTCGTCGCCCCCACTACCAGGCCTATGTTGCCCGCGCCGTTCCACCGCTGGGAGGTCTGGGCCAGATGCTGGTACAGCTGGACCCGGCCCCGGGGAGTGTCAACGGTCAGGTCCTGCAGGTCCGCTGAGCCGGGATTCGAGCCCCGGCACCAGATAAACACCCCTCGGTCCGCGTCTTCGAGAAAAGGAGCGATGGTGTCTTGACCGCCCCACGCGTTGACCGTCACGGCGTCGAAACCCCACACCTGAAACATTGCCCGCGCATAGGCCTGGCCGGACGGCCCGATGTCGCCCCGCTTGGCGTCGCCGATGACCATCACCCGCGGCGCAACTGCATGAATGTACTCCACGGTGCGCTGTAGGGCTTCAAGGCCTGGTATCCCCATTGCCTCGAAGAAAGCCAGGTTGGGTTTGTAGGCGCAGACCAGGTCTGCCGTTGCGTCCACGATGGCCCGGTTGAACTCGAAGGTATCGGCCACCGGCATCCTACCGGGGTCCACGTCCAGGCCGATGCAGACCAGGCTCCGGTTGGACTCGCAGGCCCGCTGCAGGCGGGTCAGGAATGTTGACATAACCTCTCCCGGCTGACCCCAGTAATCGCTGCCGCCATTATATCGCCAAGTTCTCGGCCGCGGCTATCCGCTGCGGCTCCGGTTGCCGTTGCCGCCGAGGGTTGATACCATTAGCCGAATCCGGCGCCGGGGAGATAAACGTGGACTTTGTTTCAAACCTGGTTGAGGGCCGGTTCAAAGTGCGGCTCAACCGGTTTCTCGCTTTGGTCGACGTAAAGGGCCAGGAAGTCGCGGTGCACGTGCCCAACACGGGCCGAATGCGGGAGCTGTTGGTACCGGGATACCGGGTGCTGATCACGCCCCGTCCTGAGGAACACCGCAAGACCGGGTTCGACCTGGCCCTGGTCGACCTGGGACCCACGCTGGCTTCAGCCGACGCCCGGCTGCCCAACGCCTTGGTTGAAGAGGCGCTGATCCGGGGATGCTTGCCTCAGTTCTGGGAATACCCCAAGATTCGGCGGGAAGTCACTTTCGGGGAGAGCCGCCTCGACCTGCTGCTGGAGCGTCCCGGTGGACGCTGCTACCTGGAGGCCAAGTCGGTTACCCTGGTAGTCGATGGGGTCGGCCTGTTTCCCGACGCTCCCACGGCCCGGGGAGCCAAACACGTCAGAAGCCTGGCCCGGGCGGTGGCGGCAGGACATCGGGCGGCGGTGGTCTTTGTGGTCCAACGGGACGATGCCCTGGCGTTCGCTCCCAACGACACGGCGGACCCGGAATTTGGGATGGCGCTGCGCGAGGGAATCGCCTCGGGCGTAGAGGTGTTCGCTTACGGCTGCCGGGTTACCGAAAGATCGATAACGTTGGGCCCCGAAATACCCATTCGGCTGGGGCCGGTTGACCCAGGTCATGCCGGGCAATAGCCGGGGTCGACGGACCAGGTCCGTGGCGCGTTCATCAAAAAGTAGCGGCGGCCGGGGCCCCTTGCTGCGGGAGGTCTACCGGCTGCTCTACGAGCGGTACGGGCCCCAAGGCTGGTGGCCCGGCGACGGGCAGCAGCTTGACGTGGTGATCGGGGCGATCTTGACCCAGGCGGCAGCATGGACCAATGTGGAAAAGGCCATTCACGCCTTGAAAGAGTCCGGGTGCTGGTCCCTGGAAGCGGTCCATCAGCGGCCCCAGGAGGAGCTGGCCTCCATCATCCGCTCTTGCGGGTATTTCAACGCCAAAGCCAAGAAGCTGAAGGCCTTCGCCGGACACGTCGCCTGCCGCTACGGTGGCGACCTGGCCGCTTTGCTCGGCAAGCCCCTGGAGCCATTGCGCGAGGAGTTGCTCTCCATTCACGGCGTCGGCCATGAGACTGCCGATGACATTCTGGTTTACGCCGCCGGGCAACCCTCTTTCGTCATCGATTCCTACACCCGCAGGATCGTGAACCGGCTGGGGCTGGTTCCCGAGGCCCGGAAGGCCGATTATCATACCTACCAGGCGATGTTCCAGGACAATTTGCCCCGGGACGTTTCTCTCTTCAACGAGTACCACGCCCTGCTGGACGAGCACGCCAAGGTGGCCTGCACCAAGGTGCCGAACTGCTCCGAATGCTGTCTTCAGGACATATGCGCCACCGGGCAGGGCAGCTTGCCGCCCCTGGAAGGTGGTGGGAAAACGGCCGGCCCCTACTCCACGCGGACGGTGACCGGGTAGCCGTAGCACTTTAGCGAGAGGCTTCGCCCCGCCGTGCCACCGACGACGGCGATGTGAAACATCTCCGGGGACTCCGTCGCCAGTATTGGCTGGTCGTCGGGCGCGTCCATGACCCATCGGTACTCCGGAGCGTTGCGCTCGGGGTGGTTGCGGTGGATGTTCTTGAACCACGCGGCGGGGATGCGGGCATTCTCGTGCAGGTATCTCTTCAGGCCGTCCCTGGTCCACCCGGCCCCAGCCAGCATCTGGGCGTGCTCTGGCCCCACCAGCAACAGCACCCGGGCGGAGTGGTTGGTGTCCTTCCCCCACCGCTCTTCCCACCCCAGGAACTCGCCGCTGGGGTAGGTCGAGTAGGCTGCCAGGGTCCTGGCGATGCCGTCCGCCGCTGAGTTGAAGACGTCCAGCACGTCAACGTCGCTCAGGGTGTTGAAGGCCGTAACGGTATTGTCCTCGGGGGAGTAGCCACGGTCGGCGTGGAAGGGCACCCAGGGGCTGGCCTCGACGTTCTCCGCGACGAACATGTTGAACTTCCTGGGGGAACCGACGGTCGACGCGTCCAGCAGCGTGGGGTAGGCACGCCCCACGTTCATCACTATCAGCCGCATGGCCCTGGCCAGGCGCATGTTTACCTTGGACGGCGCCCCCGGAACCAAGGCCGCCGTCCCGGAGTTCATCCCGATTGTCTTCCCGATGGGGCCGTTCACCAGGTAGAGCTGGCCATACCCCCCCGTCGACACCAGCGCCGTCCGGCTGGGAAACGGGTACGTCGTCAGCGCCCTGACGGCCGCCAAGACCACCGGCATTTCTTCCGCGACGCAGCCGGCCATGGCCGCGTTGGCGGCGATGTGCAGGACCGTGGCTATGCCGCTGGCCGGCGGCAGGACTGTAACGACGTCGGTAGGGTCGCGCCCGGCGCCCCGGACCAGGTCCTGCACCACTTCCCGCGTGGGTGGGAGCAGGGGAAAACCGTCACTCCAACCCCGGCCGGTGAAAATCCGGTTCATCTTGTGGAAGCAGGCAAGAAGGTCTTCGGCGTCGAATGTCTCCGTTTCCGGCGCCGGGGGCGCGGGCGGAGAGGAGGGGGCGCTCCTGGGGCCGGTGAGGCCGTCGACGATGGAGTCGACCCCATTCAGAGCCTGGGCCCTCACCTGGTCATCCGGAATGCTGGTGAAGCAGTCGGGGACGAAGGCGAAGGCCAGGGAGCCGGCGCCGAAGGCCCGGGCGTGGGTCTCGGCGCTTGTCCGGAACTTCTCGGCCACGATGATAACACAGGGGAGGCCCATTCTCTCCAGCTTGTGCTGGTCGAGCACCAGGCTCGACGTTCCGCCCCCTCAATCGGCGGTGGCCCCGATTACGGCGTCGCACTCCTCCGCCGCCTGCACCAGGACGTGGTCGTTGGTCGGGTTGGTGCCCCGGATGTGCACCAGCTTGACGCCCTGGAACCGGCGCTGGAGCTCTTCGCCCACCGCGGCCAGGCCGATGTCGCCGCGGGCCTTGTGGTTCCAAAGGAGCCCCACCCGCTTGCCTGCCAGGCTGTCAATGCGGGGGGCTGCCCGTGTCTGGTGCTCTGATCCCACGGTGGGTGCCTGGGGAACGTAGACTTCCAGCTTCGCCATTTGCCTCCTCCTGAAACGTTGGTCCGCTTCCGCCGGGCTTCTCAGACGGGCAGGCGCGGGGCACGATTCTCATTATTTGAGCGGGAAACCGCCGGGTATCAAACGGTCCGGTCTCCGTGGCGCCCGGCGTTACGAAGGGTTGCCCGATCCAGGGCCGTCCTCTCCAAGATTCCGGGGCCGCACGCTGCCGGGCTGAGTTCTAACCGCCGTGCCCTTCAGACGACAGTGGGTTAAAGGTCACCCGGTTCATGGGCGCGTCGCTGGTGTTGCGCCACTGGTGGTGAACGTTTGGGGGGACGAGTATGGCGTCCCCTTGGGAAACGGTGTGTTCTTTTCCGTCGCAGACCAGGGTGCCCTGCCCCTCCAGGACAAACACTGTGTGCTCCCAGGGGTGATTGTGCCCGCCGGTGTCAGGATGCGAGACCTGGCCGGGCGCCATCGCGCCGTTGTAGAGCATCAGGTAGTTGGGGGCGCCGTCGGCGGAGCCCAGGATTTGGTTCCCCGATTCCTTATTCAGGTCCCGGTGGTTGCGAATGACCGGGGACTGCCCGGTACCGGTTCCCCCTTCGTTCTTTGCGCCGCCGCTCTGGGCGGCGATCAGGTGGTTGATCTCGATGCGATGTATGTCTCCCTGGCCCCCATTGTTCAAAGTATAGTGGTCTACGTTGGGGGGTATGAACAAGGCGTCGCCGTCCCTTACCGGGTATTCCTTGCCGTCGCACACCAACGTTCCCGCCCCGCTGATGATGTAGACTTCATGTTCCCAGGGATGGATGTGGTGAACGCTGGTGTTGCCGTGCGTGATCTCCGAGTAGGTCATCGTGCAGGTTGGGGGATTATCCTCCAGCCAAATCATCCTGAATGACGAGGTCCCTGGTGGGCCGAAGCTGCTGACGTTCCTGATAACGGGTTCCAAGTCGTGCACCTCCTCAATTGATCGGGTTTGGGGCGATTACATCCCTCACCAATTCGCAGCCGGCATACGCCCCATAGAACTCCCGATTGTTTCGGGAATGTCTGAGCGCCAAGGCACGGGCTTGGTCCAACGAGACGTCGGCCAACTTCTTGCCTTCTGGTGTAAATTCGAGCTTTTCTTCGTCCCTTTAATGTTCTTCCCCGGCCACGATGAGGTATTATATGCCCGATACTGTTGGTTGGGTCAATATCACTTGGGCAATTGTGGCTTGGGTTTCTGATTTCCTTCAGCGCGGCAGAGGTTCGAATCCAGCGGGGAGGATTCCGATGCAAGTGGTCAGGGTCTATTCCGGGGAAGATGGAGAGTCCCACTTTGAGGAGTTGGAGCTGCCATACGAGCAGCTGGCCAATTCCGAGCGGACCGCGATGCGCTCCGCCACCGGCATCCAGTTCCGCCGCGCGGCTCCCGGGAACTTTGTGGACTGGCACGTCGCGCCGCGCCGCCAGTACGTCATCACCCTGGAAGGGCAAGCAGAGATCGGTCTGGGCGACGGAAGCAAGCGAATCTTCAATCCCGGCGACGTGCTTCTGGCTGACGACCTGACCGGGCGCGGCCATACCACCAGGGTCGCCGGCGACAAGCCCCGGGTCTCCATCGCCATACCTCTGGTGGACTGAGGACGCTGCCGGCCGGCGACGTCAGTAGATCCCATCCTATCGACCTGGCGAGAGGGCGAAAGTCATATGCCGGCCCTCCCTATCCCTGTGGGAGAAGGGCCAAGGGCGCGGGCGCCAAAGGAGGTGGACTATGCCAACGGTTCGATTGGACGATACCCTGGAGATGTACTTCGAGGATGACGACTACACCGATCCGTGGAGGACGCCCGAGACCGTGGTGTTGCACCATGGCAACGCCAAGAGTTCCCGCCTTTGGTACGCTTGGGTCCCTCTGCTGGCCCGCCAGTACCGGGTGGTCCGGCTGGATGCCCGGGGCTTCGGCCGCTCCTCGGTCCCCCCTGAGGGCTACCAATGGTCGCTGAGCAACTTCGCTACTGACCTGCTGCGCCTGATGGACCATCTGGAGCTGGACAAGGTGCATCTAATCGGCGAGACTATCGGGGGCACCATTTCCCTTCAGTTTGCCCACGAGCACCCGGAGCGGCTCAATTCGCTGACTGTTTGTACTTCGCCGTTCAAGTTTGCCGGGGTGCCCACCTATCTGGAGTATTACCGGTTGGTGCAGGAGGAGGGGGTCGAGGCATGGGTCCGCAAGACGGCCAACCAGAGGGTGGACCCGACCGAGTCGGCGGCCCACCACGAGTGGTACATTCAGCAGATGTCCCAAACGTCGCAGCGGGTGGTGCTGGAAACCCTGGCCTACCTGGCCACCCAGGACCTGTCCGACATACTGCCCAAGATTCAAACGCCAACGTTGTCCCTGGTGGCCGAGCACAGCCATGCCAACACGCCGGGGCGCGCTCAGGGGATGGCCGAGCTTATGCCCAACGGGCGGCTGCTGGTTATTCCCGGCACCGGCGGCTACGTGCAGCACTCGGCACCCGAGAAGTGCGTCGCCGCCTGGCGGGAGTTCATTGGGGGGCTGAGTCATCGGTAGCGGTCAGCGGTCAGCTTACAGCTTTCGGCCGTCTCCCGTAGCCAGTACTGGTTCAACGTCAATGTGACCCACCCCATTGGCATGGAAGCAGGCGTTCGGGCACGCCCCTCCCCTGGGTACTAGAGTGAGGCCTGTGCTGCACCGCTTTTGGCGGTGCAGCACAGGCCTCCTTTCAACCTTATTGGCAGCAACGCAGGTGTCATAGGCACAGCTCTTCATACCTGAGTTGGCTGAATATCAGTTGACAGATGGCCTTTGGGCGGCCTTCAGCCGTTAGCCGATAGCTGACCGCTACTAAAACAATGAGCGGGACTGGCCGCCGTCCACGTTGATGCAGGCGCCTGTGATCAGGTCGGCTCGGTCCGACGCCAGAAAGGCCACTGTCTCGCCGATGGGTTCGGGCCACCCGAACCGGCCAGCGGGCAGGTTCCGGGCGATGAACTCGGCCACCACATCCGGGGGGTTGTTCTTTTGGAACCGGTCCCAGCTCCCGCCGGGAAAGTCGATAGAGCCTGGGGCCACGCAGTTGACCCGGACGTTGAGCGGCGCCAGCTGTAAGGCCAGGTGTTTGGAAAAGGCGATTAGCCCGGCTTTGGCGGTCATGTAATCGATGGAGCCCCCGTGCTCGCGGCCGTAAATAGAAGAGATGTTGATGATTCGTCCCCAGCCTTGGGCCTTCATGTGGGGCAGTACCAGGGCCACCAGGCGGAAGGCGCTGATCAGGTTGACCTCCAGCCCCTCGCGGAACTGTTCCAGGCTGGTCTCCTCGAAGATCACCGAGCCGCGGCGCCCGCCCACGTTGTTCACCAGGATGTCCGGCTGCCCCAGTTTGGCCACCGTCTCGCTGTGAAACCGAGCGGCGTCGTCATCCCTTGTCACGTCGGCCTGTACGCCGTGGACCTGGTAGCCCAGGGCCTCGAATTCAGCCACGGCAGCATGAAGCGTCTCCAGGCCGCGGGCACAGATCGAAACCTTGCAGCCCTCCCGGGCCAGGCTCCCTGCCGCCTGCTTTCCCAGGCCCTTGCTCCCGCCGGTTATCATTGCCACTTTGCCGTTCAGCCCCAGGTCCATGGCCACCTCCTGCCTTCGCTCGGTGCGCGGGCCAAGGGGATTATAGTCGCTTGCCGGGTCCCCTGCACCCCGAATGAATCTTCAGACCGCTGAAAGCCGGCCGATGTCCGCTATAATTGGCCGGGACGGTTTTGTTTGCACGCGGGTGGTGGCGTGTTTTAGACTATGGGTTATGTGGCGTTCCGTCAAAGCCTACGTTCGACTCATCGGCCATGGGTGGTGGGTTGTGCTCGTAGGAGGATTTGCGTCCGTGCTAGGCCTGTATCTTGACGTAACACAGGCTGACTCCTTTCCGTCGTGGCCATGGATTGTGGCACTCGCTTTGACCGCTGTTGCGGCCCCATTCTATGCTTTCCATAAAGCCTACACGCTATTAGCAACCACGCTGGCCAAAGCCCCTCAACTCATCCTGACTATTCGGAACAAGAGTTTTCTCGTAGCGAATTTGGGAGGGAAGGCCGAAGTCACTGCAATGTGCGTGATACATCGAGAATATGGCCGCAGGCAAAACTGGGGACCCGTTCCGATGATATGGAACAACAGTAGGAGCCACAAAACCACACTCTTGTACCAAGACTCAGACTATGTGTGGTTTGCTGACCTGAAAGCGGACGGCGACGATAGACATGTGGCAATCAGATACTATGACGCTGATAGTCCCACTGCCATGATACCCCTGGTGAGCTTTAAGGTCGGGTATGAAGGAAGGTTGGGCTATTGCAGTATTGTTCTAAATAGCGACCCCGTATGGGTTGGGCGTGACCCTGAAGGTCAATTCAATATCGAGGCTATCGAAGGGGGGAATGGTATACGACTCGTTTCCCGTCCTGCCCATCAGGAACTTCTAGACCTCTGGCGAACTGAAGGGTTATGACGACCAGCGCATCTTCGGCCAGGTCGATGTGCCCTTCCTGTGAGACGAAGGACATCATCAAGTACGGTACGCGCAACGGCAAACAGGTTTTCAAGTGCAAACCATGCGGCACAAAGTTTACCGAAGGAGGCGCTCTCCCACGGCGACGCATCCCGCCCAACGTCGTTGGCGATGCCATAGTCGGCTTCTATGATGGGCTGTCATACCGAGACATCCAGCGACAGATAGAAACCCGATACGGGTTCAAGCCGTCAACCGCAACCCTGTATGAATGGGTACGGGACTACGTGAAGCGGGGTAGGGCATTTCTGAAGGACGCCAAAGCCAATACGGGGGACCTATGGGTTGCCGATGAAATGATGGTGCGGATAGACGGCCATCAGATGTGGCTCTGGA
>CAJWBT010000030.1 GCA_913020235.1 uncultured Chloroflexota bacterium | reverse complement strand
CCATCCCAATTTCGGTCAGGCAACGTACCAGTGCCATGGCTCGCTCACCTCCCTTTGAATGAAAAGCTCCAACCCTTCACAAAATGGGGACCTTCCGAAAAATCCTCCCAGATTCTCGCGTCTCTCAGGTCCCTGACCGTCCAGCCGGTAGCTGAGGCCGTCCAGCCCGGTGTCCGCTCCCCCCGGGAGAAACGTGCCGGCCGCCGCTCTCCATCTTGTCTCGGGCCACAAAAGGCCCGCTACCTGCGGGATCCGGCGAAGGGTCGCTCCCGCGGCGAATACCCAGGGCAGCGGACGGAAATGGCGGAACTATGGCGGATGAAGCACCGATTCCTCAGCCGCCGGCCTTGGCCGGCCGGCTGTAAGCCGCTGGCAACCCCTCCTTTGAAGACCCATTAGACCGCAGAAGTGAAGGCTAGTCAATACTCAAACGGGGTGCCGGCCGGACCTTACGAGTAACGCGCCCCTGACCGAACCTGGCCGTCCGTGCCGAGCCCGTCGAACCCTAGACGGGCCTTCGACAAGTTCAGGTAACGGTTACCCAAGCTACCCTGTCCGGGCCGGATGACCGTCCCAATGCGGAGGCGCCTGCTCTAAACGTTCGCCCGCGCCACCATCAACAGGAGGAGCTGTTGGCGCTCTACACCGAACCAATGGGTGGACATCTGGGGCTGAAGAAGCAGAGCGCTCGGCGCAGCTAGGGCGCCAAGATGGAAACGAAAACAAGGAGGACATCGCTCCGGACCAACAAATCCGCGCTGCGGTTACACGGGATGGATCCCGACATTCTAGAAGGAGGGGATGTCGATAAGAGTGTAAGCGCGGTCAGGCGGCAGCCTTCCCATAGTCCGTGCCAGACTCGCTCAATCCCAGTTTTGCGCCTTGATATGGACCCGGTCAGCGGTGATGGCCCCGTTCGGAATCGCTATGCTTCCGGGCTCGGCGTGTCCAGTACCTCTCGCACTTTCTGGGCCAGCACAACCGGGGTGAACGGCTTCGGCATGAAGGCAATACCAGGATTCCACTCCTCGTCCGGCGCGGGCGCCTGGTCAGGGAACCCGGAGCTTAGCAGCACCTTCATCTGAGGCATTAGAGGACGGAGCCGATCAGCCAGCTCTCGGCCACCCATCCGGGGCATCACCACGTCGGTCAGCAGCAGGTCGATTGCGTTTCCGCCGCACTCTTGGGCTACCAGCATGGCCTCTTGGCCATTGGTCGCCTCCAGCACCCTGTAGCCCTGCCGCCGAAGTGCCAGGGCCGCCAGACCCCGGACCGCCGGCTCGTCCTCAACCAGCAGATTATCCCAAATGGACTTCATGGCCTTGCCTCGCGATTCGACACAGAGGTTACATCGACGGGGATCCGAACGGGGGTAAAGCGAAGATATTCCGGAAGGCCTCGGGGATCATGCTGGCTTCCAATGACCTGTCAAGGCCGGTGTCCCCAGAGTGGGGCGGGCAGTTGAGGTGACGCGCCGCCCACAGTTGTGAAGTCCCTCGCCGGCATACCACAACGATCGCTGGGATCAATGAGAGTGGTCGGCTTGCCATTACTTATCGCAACCGTGGAGCTATCCGGGCCAAGCGTCCGCCCTGCCGGGCATCCCGGTGAAGTTTGATCTGGAAGGCGTAGAGCCCAAGGCGGTTTCTGTCCTATGTTCTATCCCGAACTGGGCGGCCGCTCCTACTCGGACCTTTCGTTTAGGTTGAGTCGCACGTTCAGAGGCCCCAGCGAACTGAGAAGGGTCACGAGAATCTGGGACCCGCCAAATGTAGTGAACCTGAGGCCTGGCGATTCGACGATGACCGGTGGACTGATGTCGCATGGATAACCAGCCTGAGACAACTGGGTGGCAGCGTTGCCCGTGATCATGTTGGCGATCTCACCCAGTGCCGAGAGCCCCATCTCATCTCGGTAGTCGGCGACATCTTCTCCGATCATTCTGCGGACTATGGCGAGCGAAGTATCCTCGCTGAACCCGTAGAGAACACTGCCTTCAAGCCAGCCGCTGACACCTATGATTGCAGTCAGGTCGTCGGTGGTGAACTGGCTTGAGACAACCTGCGCGCCCGCCAACTCAAGAGAATCTCCCAGTTCCTTTTTCCAAACCAGTTTGGCTGGAGCTAGAAACGAGTTCACATACTCTTCCTTCATCCTGAGCATCCTCCCGTAATCAAACTGGCGCGGCCGGACATCCTCACCTTGCCCCTGCCGGAGTTGGTTTTGCGTGGTTGTAAGCCGGTCCGTCCTGTTTCAACTCGTCTCGGCTCGCCGCGATCGAAAGCACGTCGCTGAGAATCGGACATCGAACGGAGAGCATCTGTCTCGTGCGGGCAAGTATCCGTAATCGGCGTCCCAGGGCCGCCGGGGGTTGCTAGAGCGAAGTTGAGGGCGGAATGCTTGCGGTGCAGGTGCCTTCCGGACACGAGAGTTCAATCGGTAAAGCCCGCATTTCACCCACAAGCAATTCCCACACCTCATCACCGCGAGGCCGACCCTGGGGCCGCCCTTGCTCTACTTTATCGAAATGACTCTTAAGTTCAAGCGCACACCCTTGGGCGTTGGGCACCAGCCCTACCGGTACCGGCAGTTCCGCAGCCTCCAGAGCATGTGCTGAGGGAATACCCGGGCCGGGTGCTACCCCCTGAATTTGCTACATCCGAGAGAGCAGCAAAGGGGCCAGGCAAATGACCCGGCCACCCGCGTTGTCTTTTCCACAGCACTCGGTTATTCGTTCTAGCCGCGGGCTCTCCATTTGCCGCTGCCGCCATGATTCTAATCTTCGTTGCTGCCGGTTCCCGCCGTCCCAATCCCAGTGTTGGCAGGCGGCAACACATTGGAACCGACGACCCGGGGCAACGAGTGTAGACCACCGGCGATAATGAGGCACAATTGGAGGTAAGAAGACCCGAGAGGTGGATGATGGCATGAGCCGAAGCTGCATGCAAGCAGTTTGACTCCCCGCTTAATCGCGCAAATTCACATACTGCAATGGCTGATCGATTTCCATCTCCTTGATGAAAGCGATCGTCGATTGCAAGTCATCCCTCTTCTTGGCCGAAACCCGGAGTTCAGATCCCTGGATACTCACCTGGACCTTGAGCTTAGCGCCGCGCACGGCTTTGTTTATTCTGCGTCCCAGGTCACCATCGATTCCTTGTTTGATCGTGATGGTTTGCCGGAGGCTCCCACCCGCGGCGTTCTGCGGTGTCTTGAACTCCAGGGACCGCTGGTCAACCTTCCGGCCGGCAAGATACTTGAAAAGCAATTCCTTTAACTGCTGCAATTTCATGGTGTCGTCGGCGGTCATCGTAAGCGAGTCTTCGGCGCGGTCTATGGCACACTTGGTACCGGCCAAGTCAAAGCGTTGTTTGATCTCTCTCCGAACGCTATTTACGGCGTTGTCTACCTCCATAAGGTCTGTTCGGGAGACCACATCAAAGGAAGGCATTGGGAAAGACCTCCTGAGAACGATGAAGAACAAAGAATCTGGAGAACGGGCATACACATGATACACGAAGCCCCGGTCCGAGGTGAACCCGGAAGGCCGGAACAGATGTAGAAGGCGAGCGGGAGGTGTCACCAGGCCGATGACGACCTTCCCGCCAGCCAGAGCACCTAATCAAAGCGCCTGCGGGCGGCGTTCGTTCCAGTAGGCTTGAGAGAGCTGTTTGGTGTAAGATAAGCGAGAACCGTCTCGCAGGGCGCTCGAAATGAACTGGGAAAGCCTGGGACCGTTCTCCAGCGGTGAGCACATTCACTCTTGTCCATCAAACCCGAGGAGCAAGCGATCATGGCCGGGAACAAACCCAAGCAGGAAAAGCGAGAAGAAACGGCTGAGGAATTCGTGAAGCGCATCAATCAGCAAGCAGGTAGGACCAACGGGTTAAAGAAACAGCTTAAAGGGGCTCGAAGGTAACCACGCGGGCGCTCGGACGTTGTCGGCGCCTATCTCCCCTCGACCTCCTGGTCGGCCCCCGCTTCCACGGCCCCACCTGCCCCTGACCTAGCCTGTCCACGGGCGACATTCCCCTTTGGAAGTGGGTCACATCTTCGGCACTCAATGTCCTGAAACACGCCTCGGGGATCTTCTCCCAGCTACAGCATGACGCCAGTGCTCGCTCGGGCATCTAGGCCTGCTGGGCGTTGAATGAGAGGCGGTGCGGTTGAACGTTAGCGGGCAGGTTGCGCACCCGTCGTCATCAAGGAAGGCAAAAGTCCTGCCGAAGGGTAATACTTGAACGACCCTGGGATATCTCAGGCCCCCGACACCGGGACGCCCATGCTCGACACGTCGTATCCCCCGAGGGTCTCGACCCGGCGGCGAAGCCCGGGCCGCCGGAGTAGGTCCAGCAGCGCCTGCACGCCAAGCTCGTTGATCAGGTGATTGGGGATTACCAGGTCGTACCGTTCCTCTTCCAGGGGGACAAAGTCCAGCCCCAACGCGGCGGCGACCGCTTGCACGCCGACCCCGGCGTCCGCCAGCCCGGAGGAGATGGCCCGTGCCACCGCCAGATGTCCTCCGGCTTCCCGGTGATACCCGTCCAGGATAGTGGAAGGGATACCCAGCCGCTGAAGCTGCCGGTCCAGCAGCGACCGGCTACCGGACCCAGCCTCACGGTTGATGATGGTGACGTCCGGCGCTGCCAGGTCTTCCACGCTCCGGATATCCTTGGGGTTGCCCGCAGCCACTATCAGCCCCTGCCGCCACGCGGCAAAGGTCACCAGGGTGCAGGCGAAGGGCACCATTCTCCGTACCCAGGATACGTTGTATAGGCCGGTAACCTCGTCCATCAAGTGGCATCCCGCCACATGGGCTTCACCTCGCGCCAGGCCGGCTAGGGCCTGGCAGCTACCCTGCTCGGCCCACACCAGCTTGACACCGTAACGGCCCAATCCCGGCTCCAGCAGTGACGCCGCCGGGTCGCAGCCCAACAATACCAGGGCGGGCATCTCCGCCTCGGCCTCGTCAAAGGGCTGGACGGTCACTTGATTTCCACCTCGGGAGCCGGAAAGAATTACCCCCTCGGCGTCCACAAGAGAGTCCCGGGCCACGGCCGGTCCCGCCAGAGGCATGGCCAGCAACCGGCTGCCAACCCGCACGAGGCGGGCCCGCCGGGACCAGGGACCACTGCTGGAAAGCCGATCCGCTTCCGAGGCTCCCACCAGGTCGGCCTGGACCACCCCGGGAGGCTCATCCGCCAGGGAAAACAAGGCTTCGACCGCGGTCCCCAGAGCGCGGGCCAGACGCAAGGCTACGTCGGTCGACGGGCTGGACCTCCCCGACTCCAGACTGGCGTAGGCCTGGCGGCTGATGCCGGCCCGGCCGGCCAGCGCCTGCTGAGAAAGGCCGGCGTTCCGCCGATGGCCCCTCAAGTTGTTGCACAAATACGACACACCGATAATGTACGTTACGCTTGTCAATATATCAAGTACACTTTACAATCTTACGGGCAATCAACGCCGATGAGACCTCCGGCCTGCTGGGCGGAACAGTTCGGGGCGGAGATGTTCCGGGCCCGGCCCGCACCCGCCGGCTTCGGCCTGCCGGAAGCCTGCCCCTCCCGCGGCTAGGCCGGCAAGGGAACAGGAGATTGACCCTGGGCATTTTTTCACGCAACGGGCCGCGCATCGGGCGTTACCGGCTGACCACCGGCGAACTCAGCGGGGCCTTCGCCGATCTGGGCGTGCTCATCCCCCTCGAGGCCGCCCTCATTGCCATCAACGGCATCAACCCTACCTCCACGCTCCTGGGGGTTGGCGTCGCCTACGTCGCCGCCGGGTGGTACTTCCGTCTGCCCATGCCGGTCCAGCCGCTGAAGGCTTTCTCGGTCATCGCCATAGCGCAGGCCCTGAGTCCCTCGGTCATCGCGGCCGGCGCCCTCCTCATGAGCCTGTCCCTGTTTCTGCTGGCCTCCAGCCGGGCGATCGAGTACCTGAACCGGGTGGTTCCGCAGGAGGTCGTCCGGGGGGTCCAGTTCGGGTTGGGCGTGCTGCTGATTCGAAGCGCCACGGGAATGGTGTTTACAAAGCCGTTCCTGGTGGGTGGAGAGGGGCGTCGCTATCTGGACCTGGCCGGATTCGACGTGTCCATGGGTATTCTGGTGGGGCTGCTGAGCGTGATGCTCCTGCTCTTGTTCTTGTGGCGGCCTTTGCTCCCCGCCGGGGCCGTCGTGGCGGCGGTGGGCGTGGCAATCGGACTGGCATTGGAAGGTGAGGGAGTACGCCTTTCTCTGGGGCCGGCGGCGATGGGGTTTGCCTGGCCCGAAGCTGGGGATTTCTCCAAAGCTTTCGTGGTTCTGGTCATCCCGCAGCTTCCCCTTACCCTGACCAACGCCGTCATCGCCACCGTGGACACGGCCCGTACCTACTTTGGGGAAGATGCCCGGCGAGTCACGCCCGTCCGAACCAGCCTGAGCATGGTGGCCGGGAACCTGTGGGCTGGAGTGGCCGGGGGCCTACCCATGTGCCACGGGTCGGGAGGCCTGACGGCTCATTACCGCATGGGCGCCCGATCTCCGGTCTCGACAACGATCACGGGAGCCCTGCTCGTTTCAGTCGCGCTGCTGTTCGGCAGCTCGGCATTGGCGGTGCGGAGCCTCGTGCCGTACGCCGTGTTGGGGGCGCTGCTGCTCTATGTAGGTGTGCAACACCTACTGTTGGGTCTCAAGGTCAAAGATCCCCGGCACCTGGTAGTGGTGGCCGTGGTGGCCGCCGTGGCCGCCGCGCCCTTTGGGAACCTGGCCTCTGGGGCCGGAGCAGGGTTGCTAGCCAGCTGGGGCGGCCGCCTCATTGGGGTTGTGCTGGAGCGACGAAAAGCGGCTTGACCCGCGGACCTTCCCGGGGCTGAGCAATGCGGTCCGGGGCCGGCGGTGAACTCGTCGAACCCCGCGCTCGGCTTGCCGAAATGCTCTCTCAACAGAGAACCGGGTCCACCCCCCAGGCACGCCGGGGGTTGGGCAATTCTGCGTTTACGCCCGGCGCGAGGCAAGGCGAACCCGCCGCGACGGCAAGTGACGCACCCGGAGAAAGAGGCCGAGACGTAATCTGCCGATCATTTCCAAAAATGGGTTGCATATATCCCGACAGTCAGTATAATAGGGTGCTAGGCATAAGTTAGGTTATCCAAGGCAGCTATCTCCCGTCATAACCCGAGGGGTTCCCCACACCCGGCGCCGGTTGACCTACTAAGCCAAACTTGGTGTACCGTGACCGCAAGGAGGTCAACCAGTGGCACTGTCAGACAAGACCCTAGTTTGTACGGAGTGCGGGGGAGAGTTTATCTTCACCGTCGGTGAGCAGGAGTTCTTCAACGCTCGGGGCTTCTCCAACGAGCCCAAGCGGTGTCGTAGTTGCCGCGCCGTACGGCGCACGGAGCAGCGCGGCGGGATGTACCAGGACGCTCCCCGCGAGATGTACCCGATCGTTTGCGCCGATTGCGGCGCGGACGCCATGGTCCCGTTCCGGCCACGGGGTGATCGCCCGGTGTATTGCAGCGATTGCTTTAGCCGAAACCGTAACGAGTCTGCCGGATTCTAGCCAATCATCGAGTAACCCTTAACGAGGGGCTGGCGCCGAGTCCAGCCCCTCATTAAATCCGGCGCCATTCCTGCCACCCCAATGGGTCACCCGGCCACCAAGGCAATGATCCACGACCTCGTTCGCCGGTGAGGCCGGCGCCTCATGCCTCCGCGCTACCCCGTGTCCCCGCTATCCCCGGTCCATTGAACGCGGGCGGCGAAAACCGGTACAATGGCACCGTCGGCTCTCCCCAGATACCCAGCTCGCCGGCCATATCGTTCCACGGCAGCCAAATTGCGGCGCGGGGGTCTCACCGAATCCCATGGGGACAACGGCATGAAATTCAAGGACCTCCGGGAATTCATCGGTTTTCTGGAAGGGAAAGGGGAGCTACTCCACATCCGGACCCCGGTTAGCTGCGAGCTGGAGATATCCGAGATCGCCGACCGGACCATCAAACGAGGCGGTCCGGCCCTGCTCTTCGAGAACGTCACCGGTTACGATATTCCGGTGCTCATCAACATGTACGGCACCGGGCAGCGCACTGCTTGGGCGCTGGGAGTGGAGCACCTGGACGATTTGGTGGAGCGTGTTCAGGGCCTGCTTCGACTGATGCAGAGCCCGCCCGAGGGGCTGGTGAACAAGCTCCGCACCTTGGGCCAACTGGTCCACCTGGGGTCGTTTCAACCCAAGACCGTCCGCGACGGGCCCTGCCAGGAGGTGGTCCTCCACGGTGACGACGTTGACCTCAACAAGTTCCCCATCCTCACGTGTTGGCCCATGGACGGCGGCCGCTACATCACTCTGCCCCTGGTAATCAGCCGGGATCCCGAGACCGGCGTGCAAAACTATGGGATGTACCGGCTCCAGGTGTACGACCGCAACACCACCGGCATGCACTGGCAGACCCAGAAGGTGGGCGCCCACCACTACCGGGTAAACCAGGAGCGGGGGGACGCCCGTATGGAGGTCGCCGTCGCCCTGGGAGGTGACCCGGCGTCCATATGGACCGGTTCGGCTCCCCTGCCCCCGGACATGGACGAGATGACGGTGGCCGGCTTCCTCCGCGAGGAAGGAGTGGAACTGGTCAAGGGGAAGACCGTGGACCTGCTGGTTCCCGCCCAAGCCGAGATCGTCCTGGAAGGCTACGTTGAGGTGGGCGAGGAGCGCATGGAAGGGCCGTTCGGCGACCACACCGGCTATTACTCGTTGGCGGACCCCTACCCGGTGTTCCACGTCACCTGTGTCACCCACCGGCGCAACCCCATTTACCCAGCCACCATCGTGGGGCGGCCTCCCAAGGAAGACTACTGGATGGGCAAGGTATCGGAGCGAGTCTTCTTGCCCATGATCCGCATGATTCTACCGGAAGTAGTGGACATGAACATGCCCGCCGAGGGAACTTTCCACAACCTGGTCATCGTGTCCATGAAGAAGGAATACCCGGGGCAGGCCCGCAAGGTGATGTACGGTTTGTGGGGCCTGGGGCTGATGAGCCTGACCAAGACAATTGTGGTGGTGGACCACTTCGTCGACGTCCACGACGTTTCGGAGGTCGCGTGGCGCGTCGCCAACAATATCGACCCCGCCCTGGACCTGGTCCTGGCCAGCGGCCCGCTTGACGACCTGGACCACGCGTCGGCCACGGGGAAGTTCGGAAGCAAGGTGGGCATCGACGCCACTCGCAAAGGCCCGCTGGAGGGCCGCCAGCGGGAGTGGCCGCCGGACGTGGTGATGAGCCCGGAGGTCAAAGAGCTGGTGGACCGCAAGTGGGGCGAGTACGGCATTGAGTAGCGGCAACACCGAGGCAGGCAGGGCGTGCCGGTAACTCATCTTGACCTGGCCCCCACCCGTTTGCAGTTTTAGCCCGGCCGGGAGAGAATGCAAGTAATCACCGGTTCACGAAAATATGGCTAGGAATGGAACACACGGAGCCGCGGCTCTAACCAGGACGGCGGCCTTCAAGCTGCCAGTCTACCTCGGCTCTATACGCATCTGGGAGTCCCTCTACGCCCTACCCTTCGCCTACATCGGCATGATTCTAGCCGCCGATGGGTGGCCCGGGTGGGACACCTTCCTCTGGATTACCGTCGCCATGTTCGGGGTCCGGACCCTTGGCATGTCCACCAACCGGTTGGTCCACCATAAAGAGGATGTGGCCAACCCCCGGACGGCCGGCCGCCATCTGCCGAGGGGCTTGCTCAAACCCTGGGAAGTGGTGGCGATGATGGTATTGTCCACCGGGGTGTTTTTCCTCGCCGCCTCCCAGCTTAACGGTTTGGCCCTGGCCCTGGCCCCGGTAGCGGCGGCCTATGTTGTCCTTTACTCCTTCGCCAAGTACCACACATGGGCCTGCCATTTCTTCCTGGGCTGGGCCCTGGGCATGTCCCCTTCGGCCGCATGGATCGGCGTCACGGGCCGGCTGGACCCGGAGCCGGTGCTCCTGTCCTTCGCCGTAGCCGCGTGGGCCGGTGGCTTCGACGTTATCTACGGCTGCGCCGACTACGATTTCGACAAGAAGTACGGCGTGCACTCGGTGCCGAGCCGGTTCGGCATCGCCGCCGCCCTGTGGGTCACCAGAGGCATGCACCTGGCAGCCGCGGCGGCGCTGCTGGCCCTGGGCCTGTGGCTCCAGTTGAACCTTTACTACTTCATTGGCTGGGGCGTCGGCACTGCCCTGCTGATATTTGAGAACAGCCTGCTCAGGGCCGACAACCTCTCGAAGCTCCACTCGCCCTTTTTCAAGTACAATAGCTCCATATCCATGATGCTCTTGGTCTTCACTATCCTGGCCGTGGTGACGTAGCTTGCTGAGCATACAAGATAGCCGACGCGGCGCCGTCAAGTTTGCGGTGGGGACGGCAACCCTCGGGAACACATTGTTTCGAGCCGCATACCCCGCTCCGCTGGTACATTGTTGCGCCTCCCACCCCCCGAGGGGCCACTCTTGATACCGGTGGTGGTTGGAATCAGCGGCGCCAGCGGGTCGGCGCTGGCCCTGCACACGGTGGAAGAGTTGCTGCGCCGCGACGTGCCGACCGTGGTCGTTTGCTCCAACGGCGCCCGCTTGGTCTGGCAAGACGAGATGGGGGTGCCCTTCAATAACTCTCTGTCGGAGTGGCGGGAGCACCCAAGGTTTACCTTCTACCCGTTGAACGACCTTCGAGCGCCCATCGCCAGCGGCACCTATCCCACCCGCGGCATGGTGGTGATACCAGCCAGCATGAACACTGTCGCCTCCCTGGCCCACGGGATAACCGGCAACCTGTTGCTCCGTGCCGCGGACGTGTGCCTCAAAGAGGGGCGCCGGCTGGTGCTGGTACCCCGAGAGACGCCGCTTCACAGCATCCACCTGGAGAACATGCTCACACTCGCCAGGGCCGGCGCCGTGATTCTGCCGCCCGAGCCGGCGTTCTACCTGCATCCCCGAGGCATCGACGATATCGTGCGCTTCGTGGTCAGCCGGATGCTGGTTGCCCTGGGCCTCGACGAAGCCCTCCCCGAGGACCTTCAGTACCGGGAAAAGGACGACTGATGAGCATAACCGGTATCGAGGGTGTGGTGCGCGGGCCGGACGGACCCTCCACCGGATGCGGATGAAGCCGGCCTGACCGGATGGCGCAGCTGAAGGGAGAGGCGAAGCAGCAGTACGTAGCAGCCCTGTTCGCCAGGATAGCGGGCCGCTACGACCTGATGAACGACCTGATGACCGCCGGGATGCACCGGCGCTGGAAACGAAGAACGGCACGGGTGGCGGCCACAGGTCTGCAAGGGAACGCCCTCGACATCGCCACCGGCACGGGGGATTTGGCCCTTGCTCTGGCCCGTTGCCCGGAGATACAGCACGCCGTCGGCGTGGACCTGCTGCCCGGCATGATAGCCCGGGGCCGGATCAAAGCCCAGGCCAGGGGGCTGTCCGGTAGAACCAGCCTGCTGCTGGGCGATGCCACGGAGCTGCCCTTTCCCGACGGGGCTTTCGCCTGCGCCACCGCCGGATTCAGCCTTCGCAACATGCCGGACCTGCGCCGGGCCTTGGCGGAAATGGTGCGGGTGGTGCGGCCCGGCGGACGCGTGACCACCCTGGAGTTGACCCCATTGCCGGACGGGCGAAAATCCCGCCTATTCCGTTGGTACTTCCATCGGGTGGTGCCTCTGGTGGGGCGGGTGGTGGCCGGCGACCGGTCGGCCTACACCTATCTGCCCCAATCGGTTGACTATTTTCTGGAGGCGGACCGGCTGGCAGAGCTGTTTCGAGAGCTGGGCCTTATCGAAATCGGCTACCTGCGGCTGGGTATGGGCACGGTAACCCTGCATTGGGGTAACCGGCCGCCGGCCCGATGAATCAAGGCTTTTCCAACGGCGCCGGGTCTCTTGATTACCCTGGGTGACGCCGGCATTCGTGAGCAAAGTGAGCCTCTATCGGTTCCCTCACCCTCGTTCCCTCTACCAATGGGAGAGGGATGCCCCTGGCGCAGCCGGGGTCTGGGTGAGGGCCTGGCCGGCAGCCAAATGGCCATTTCCTGCTGCCCGATTCCCCTTGTTACGCCAGGCCGGCTGGGATAAACTGGAAGGACGATAGTTGGATTTCGTTGGGCTTCCACCATGGCTGTATTCCGTTTCAGGTATCTACATGAGTTCGATCTTTGACAAGCTAGACTCCGTCCTGGCCCGCTACAAGGAGATCGAAGAGACCATGGCCCGGCCGGAGGTGGCCACCAACTTCGAACGGGTTCAGGAGCTGGCCAAAGAGCGGGCTTCCCTTGAAGACCTGGTTGAGATATCTCACCAACACGGGAAGCTGGTCCACGAAAAAGAAGACCTGGAAGCGCTGGCCCGAGAAGAGTCAGACCAGGATCTGGTCCGCATGGCCAAGGAGGAGCTGGACACGATCGATGGGCAGCTGGCCCTGCTAGAGCAGGACCTGCGGCTGGCCCTTCTGCCCAAGAACCCCAACGACCAGCGGGACGTGATCGTGGAAGTGAGGGCCGGGGCCGGCGGCACCGAGGCCAGCCTCTTCGCCAGCAACCTCTACCGCGCCTATACCCGGTACGCCCTGCTTCACCGCTGGAAAGTGGACGTCATGGACTCCAACCCGTCGGAGTTGGGCGGC
>CAJWBT010000029.1 GCA_913020235.1 uncultured Chloroflexota bacterium | reverse complement strand
TTATCCGCAACTCCGCCTGGTACATCTCCATGTGGGGCCGGTATTTCCGGTTCCTGGGGGCGCCCAACGAAGCGCCCCTGCCGGGTGTTGGCCGCCTGGCCGACCTCACGGCCCCGGCTCTGCTCCTTGCCCAGGCCATTGGTAGGGTCGGCGACGTCATCAACGGAGAGCATTGCGCCACTCAAACGGATTTGCCGTGGGGCATCGTTTACACTCATGCCGATAGCCCTGGCCTGGTCTGCAGCACGGCGCCGGTCCACCCCGCGGTGGGCTACGAGCTGCTGTTCGACCTGGCGTTGCTGGCGATTCTCTGGCCGCTGCGCAACCGGTTGCGGCCCCATGGAATGTTTTTCACTCTGTATCTGGCGTGTTACTCCATCGGACGGTTCTTCATCAGCTTCCTGAGGGTGGAGTTCAACGAGTACTTCGGGGCGCTGAACGAGGCCCAGGTCATAGCGCTCATTGTGATGCTGGTCACGATTCCCCTGCTGGTATACAAGGCCAAACTGGTCAAGCCCGCAGCAGGGAGTCTGAGCCCCTAGCGTTCGCCGCGCCAACCCGTCATCCCGAGTCTTTCTTGGGAAGGGCGAGGGATCTCGTGAGACGGAGGAGACTCACCGTCCCGGATGCTTCGCCGCGTCGGCTGGCTCAGCATGACATACTTGGAGCAATCCCCCGTCTGCCTTAGCGGAGAAGCGCAAGCCTTGATATGGTCCCCAGGAAAGGCCTCCGGGCACGCCATTCTTGATGCGATGTCCGTGGGCTAGCACGTACCGGAGATTGTAATACCGAGGAAGCCGGCAGCGGGTGCGGGGCCGGCTCTCACGAGCCGAGGGCGGGCAACCTGCTACCCGACCACGGGCCGGAAGTCCTGCACCCTCAAGGTCAGCCTCTCCATACCCCGCCAGCGGTCGATGGTGACGGAGTAGACCAAGTCCACGTAGGGTGTCCCGGACACCCACCGTTCGGCCTGGTTGAAGGCCACCGCGGGCCACTCATCATTGCCTTCCCGCAGCTTGAACCGTAGATGCTGCCCCGTCTTTCCCATGTAGCGGGCCTCCAGCACGTGGGTCCGGCGAGTCAAGAACACCGGCTGACGGTTGGAGGGGCCGAAGGGTTTCAGGATGGAAAGCCAGTGGACAAGGTCGCCGGTCAATTCGGCCAGCCCGATTTCGGCGTCGATGTCCAGGGTGGGGCTCAGGTCTCGAGAACCCAATGCCGTATCGGCGGCGGCGGTCAGCCTCTCTCGCAGCAGCGGCAGCTTCTCCGTGGCCAGGGTGAAACCCGCTGCCTGGGAGTGGCCCCCGAAGCGTACGAACAGGTCCTGGCAGCCGGTGAAAGCTTTGAAAAGGTCGAACTCCGGTATGCTTCGCCCGCTGCCCACCAAATAGCCGTCCTCTGCGGCCATGGCCACCGCCGGGCGATGGAACGTGTCCGCCAACCTCCCCGCCACCAGGCCCGCGACCCCCCGGGTAATGCCCTGGCCCGCGACCAGCAGAATGGCCGGCAGCTCGCCGGATGCGGACTGGTTCCTGACCTCTTCACGGGCCATCGCCACCGCCCGCTCGGTCAGCTCCCGGCGGTCCAGGTTCAGGCTTTCCAGCCGGTCGGCGAGGGCGCCGGCCTCCTCGGAAGAGGTGGTCGTGAGCAACCGGTAGCTGTCCAGAGCGTGGCTCATCCGGCCCGCGGAGTTGAGGCGAGGGATGACCTGGAAGGCCAGTGCCTCGGCGTCGAGCCAGGCGGTGTCAACACCGGCAAGGCGGTACAGGGCCTGTAGACCCGGCCGCTGGGTCTGCGCCAGACCCGCCAGGCCCTGCTGAACCAGGTACCGGTTTTCGTCCACCATCGACACCTGGTCGGCGATGGTCCCCAGGGCGGCCAGCTCCAACAGCTGCTTGGCCCAGGGTTGCCCGTGGAACTCGTAGATTCCCTGGACCAGCTTGAACGCCAGGCCTGCGCCGCAAAGGTCGTGGAACGGGTAGCTGCCGCCCGGAAGCACGGGATCGATGATGGCGGTGGCATCGGGCAAACCCGATTGAGGGAGGTGGTGGTCGGTGATGATGACGTCGATCCCCAGCCGGTTGGCGTAGGCCACCTCGTCACAGGCGGTCACACCACAATCGACGGTGATGATGAGGCTTACTCCCTGGGCGACGAGGTGATCGACCGCGGGCGTGGACAAGCCGTGGCCCTCTTCCGTGCGATGAGGCAAGTAGGGCACGACCGGGACGCCCAGGGGTTCCAGGCCCTCGGCCACGATGGCCGAGCCGGTTACCCCGTCAACGTCGAAGTCGCCGAAGACACCCACTCGCTCCGCCCGGTTGATTGCCCGGTGCAGCCGCTGCACCGCCCGGTCCATGCCCGCCAAACGAAGGGGGTCGTAGGGCAGCCGTTGGGGCGGCTCAAGGAAAAGGCGCAGTTTCTCGGCGGTGTCTATGCCCCGTGTCAGCAGCACCTTTGCCATGGGCGGAGGCAGGTCCCGTGGCAACCCGCGGTCTTCCACCGGTGGCGGCAGATGCCACCGCTTGGCTCCTCCCTCCATGAGCCGGCACCTCAATCGTCTAGTTCGGGATTGGCGAAGACCAGCACCGAGTTATGCCCACCGAATCCGAACGAGTTGCTCATCGCAACGTCAACCTTGGCGGACCTGGAGTGGTTTGGCGTGTAGTCTAGGTCGCACTCCGGGTCCGGGTTCTCCAGGTTGATGGTCGGCGGGATGATGCCGTGTCGTACAGCCTGCAAACAAAAAAACGCCTCCATCGCCCCACCTGAACCCAGCAAGTGGCCGGTCATGGATTTGGTGGAGCTAATCGGAACGCGGTAGGCCTCCTCCCCCAGAGCAAGCTTGATGGCCACGGTCTCGTGATGGTCGTTGAGAGGAGTAGACGTACCATGGGCGTTGAGGTAGTCTACCTGCGGCGGGCCGATGCCGGCGGCTTCCAACGCCAAACCCATGGCCTTGGCGGCGCTTTTCCCGGTAGGCCCCGGTTCGGTCAAGTGGTGGGAGTCGGAGGTGGCTGCATAACCCCGCACCTCCGCCAGAAGCGGCACACCCCGCCGCTCGGCGCTCTCCTGGCTTTCCAGCACCAGAACGGCGGCGCCTTCGCCCATGACAAAGCCGTCTCGCTGTAGATCGAAAGGCCGGCTGGCCCCTTTGGGGTCATCGTTGAGGCGAGACAGGGCCCGCAAAGCGTTGAACCCGGCGACCGCGATAGGAATGAGTGGAGCTTCGCTGCCGCCGGCCAGCACCACGTCCTCCTGGCCCCGCCGGATCATGTCCCACCCCTGTCCAAGAGCGTCGGCCCCACTGGAACACGAAGAGACCAGACAGTAGTTGGCCCCCATAGCCCCCGTGGCCATCGAGACCTGGGCCGAGGCCATGTCCGCCAGCATCATAGGAACGAGGAAGGGGTTGACCCGCCTTGGGCCTCGCTGGCTCAGAACCTCGAATTGCTGCGAGAGGGTGATGATCCCGCCGATGCCGCTTCCGATGATGACGCCTACCCGGTAAGGGTCGGCCCTCGGGTCCAACTGGGCGTGCCGGCAGGCCTCCTGGGCTGCCGCTACGGCAAACTGGGCAAAGCGGTCCATGCGCCGGGCCGATTTCCGGTCCAAGTGGTCTTCAGGGTCGAAACCTTTGACCTCGGCGGCGATTCGGGTATCGAAACCTTCGGTGTCGAAGGCGGTGATGTAGTCGACTCCGGACTTGCCCTGGACCAGCGCAGCCCAGGTAGACGCGGCGTCCAGCCCCAAGGGGCTGATTACGCCGACGCCGGTGACAAAAACTCGGTGGTTTTGGCGCATCTGAGTTGTCAGCAGCATACACCGTTGGCGACGAAGTTACACGAGGATGGGCCGCTACAGACCCCCGAAGCGGGCCGCGACGGCCGTCCAGGAGCACATGACCGGACAGGTGCGCTCACTCCCGGAGGGTGCCCTTTTTCGGCGAGTCCAGCAACACCCGGTTCAGCATTTCGGTTAGCTCGGTGATCCGCCTGGAGATGTTCTTGGCCAGCTCGCTTCCCCCGCCCGCGGGGGGGGCCGACAGAATCTTCAGCGAGTCGTTCAACTCATTGACCCGGGCGCCAACTGTCTCCGCCACCTCGCGCCGGGCGTTGGCCAGGGGCTGTGAAACGGCGCGTAGCGTCTCCACCAACTCCCCCACCCGCTGGGAGATATTCTCGCCGAATTCCTTGCCGGTGATAGACACGGGGTCGGCCCAGCCGCGGAGAGCCTCGGTGGCCTCGGTGATGCGGGCGGTGATGGTGTCGCCCAATTCGCGGCTGGTGGCGGCCAGGCGAAGCCGGTAGGTCCGGAGCATCCGGAATACCCGGCGGTACAGGTCGTCCACCGAGGTCAGCTTGGACGAGAACCGGTCGAACAACTCCCGGCTCTCCTGCATCGACCATCGTTCGTCGTGGTGGACCAGTTGGCGGCCGGTATACAGGTGGTAAGGCCGCATCTCACCCTCTTGGAGGATGTCACCGTTCACGCTCAGCGGCGTCAGGTCGTCCCAATTGGACGTAGCCGGCAGCGGCGTAAGGAAGTTCGCGGTCTGATACTTGCTGATACCCGTCACCCAATCAGCGAACTCCATGATGCTGGATTCGGTGTCGTACGGCAGGCCGATGATGGTCATCGCCACTACCCCGAAACCCACCCGGTTCATTTCAATCAGATCTTTGTTCACCTGGCCCGGCTCCTGCCGTTTTCTGAGCAGCTTCAACGCTTCGGCGTTGGCCGACTCCACTCCGACGTAGACCATCTTGATGTTGGCGTCGTACATCGCGTGGGCCAGCTCCGGGTCTTGGCCAATCTCCGCCCGAGCCTGGCATATCAGGTAAATGCCATCAGTGTGGTCCTTCCATCCCTTGAGCCTGGCCAGCCGCTCATCGCGGAACTTGGTGGCCCGGAGGGGGGGCGGGTGCAGGTCATCGGAAATGAAAACCTGGAACACCCCGTTGCGCGACGAGTGAATCAGGCCGTCTTCCGCCATCTGCCGCAACTGGTGCAGCCGCTTGATCTCTGTTTCCCGGGAAACCAGACGATATCCCAGGAACTGTTGGATTACCTGGCAATAGGTGCAATTCTCGGTGCATCCCCGGACGGTCTCGATCACCCCTCCAGCCATGGGGTTGGAGGGCGTCAGGTCCTTGATCGAGCGGAAATCGGGGAGTTCCACAAAGTCCGGAGAGACCAACCCCTTGCGGCGGGTCTGGACGATGTGCCCATCACGCCGGTAGCTGATACCGGGAATCTTGTTCAGGTAGTGGTCTCGCTCGGGGCCCCGGTAGGTCACCAACACGTCGCAGAGTTGGCCGATGATGTCCTCGCCTTCCCGCTGGACCACCACGTCAAAGTGGCCGTAGTCGAAGGCTTCCTCAGAGAGAGGTCCCATCTGGGGTCCTCCCCCGATGGTGATCAGTTGGGGGTGATGCTCCTTGGCCTGCCGGGCGAGCTGATAACCCCGAGGGGCCTCGTTTATCAGCGCCGTTACCATAAGGATGTCTACGCCGTCGAGGTCTTTGTCGGGGTTCAGCAAGCCGGAGCGGTCCTCAAACCAGATCTCCCGCTCGTAATGGAACGGTCCCTTCCATTGGGCCAAAGCACCCGAGAGAAACAACATTCCCTGGCGAGGGATGGCGATGTACTCGAAATTCCCACCCGCAGAGGCCGGTTGGATCAGCACAACCCTTATTGTCCTCGACATTGCCACTCCTGTCCTTCCCCCCCTGAGCTTTCACCACCCGGCACCGGCCCCGCCCATTGGTCTCCAAGGAAGAGAAGCATTCCCGGCCGTTCATCTGCTGGAAGCCGGCCGGTGCAACGACAAGCTCTAACCAATCGACTTCACATTATAACGCATAAGTCACGTTAAACACACGGCTTTTCGTCGTCCCCCCAAATCCATTTCCCGGGGGCAGGGCTGCCCGCGAATCCGCGATGACAAGCCCCGGCCCAACTAGATCGGCGCTTCTCGTCTCTCCTGGAAGGACTCGGCAGGCTGAGAGATCGCCGAAACTTGCTGGCCAACTGCTAGCCGGAGCCCGGCTTGAAGTGAGGAATGATCTCTTTGGCAATGGTCTCGATGTGCTTGGCCCGGTCCTTGCTTGGGCAGGAGATGCTGAACAGGATGTAGCGGGCCCCGGCGTCGACATACTCCTGGATGCGGGCGATGCACTGCTTCACGTTCCCCACGACGCAATAGTCGCGCACTATGGCGGCGAAGTCGCGGCCGTGTTGGTAGCGGCCTCCCAATTCCTCGGCGGCGATTTCGATTGCCTCTTCCATGGTGGGATAGATCGTGAGGTGAACGTAGCAGGCCCACTGGAAATTGGACAGGTCCCGGCCCTCGTCGCGGGCATATTCGGTAATCTTCTCCACACTGCTCCGGTACCGCTCCGGGCTGAAGAAGTAGGGAAACCAGCCATCGCCGTGGCGTACCGCGCGGAGCATTGCCGCGTCCCGCCTCCCGGAAACCCATACCGGGGGATGCGGCTTCTGTACCGGCGGGGGGTTGATTGCCACGTCCTTTAGCTGGAAATGGCGGCCTTCAAAGGTTACCTGTTCACCTTTCCACAGGCGGCGCAGCACCTCCAGGCACTCGTTGGTGCGCCGGCCTCGCTGCTTCACGTTCAGCCCGGCGGCCTCGAACTCCACGGGATACTCGCCGCCCACACCGATGCCCAGGGTGAGCCGGCCCCCGCTGGCCATATCCAGGCTGGCGGTCACCCTGGCCAGCACCGTGGGATGGTAAAAGGGGACCAGGATAACGGCGGACGCCACCCGGAGCTTTTCCGTCGCGCCCGCGGCCACCGCCAGCACCGGCAGGCTGGCATGGGTGGCATCGGGCGGACTGCCCCGCATGAAGTGCTCCCCCGCGGCGATATACTCGAAGCCACCCAACTCCTCCATCCATCTGGCTTGCTTGGCGACCGCCGCCGGGCCCAGGGCAATATTCGCTCCAAAATGCAGCTCAGGTTGCACCATTTACTGCCATACCTCTTAACAGGATTCCTGCCTGCCAGCACCCCGCTACTCCCCAGTGGCAGGTCGCGTCTATATTACAGGAACGTGTCAATGGAGTCACCTCCGGCTTGGGACAGCAGCCCCTCCCAGCGGCGCGGGCTGGACGTCCCCCAGGCACCCGGTACTTCCAGGAACGACTGGTTGAAAGATATCATTGCGAGCCCGCTGAAGCGTCGAGGGCCCGGCGGGGTTTAAGCGAGGGCATCGTCAGGGAAACCAGGAATCCCAAAAAGAACATGGCGGCGGCAAAATAGAAGGCGGCGGAAAATCCCCAGATCCCGGCCAGCCCTCCGGCAATGACCGGGGAAGCCGCCCCGAACAGGGCATTGTTGCCCCACATCACGCCGATGGCGGCCCCCTCGAGGCCCTGGCCTTCAGTAAGGTCGATGGCCGCCACTTGGGTCAGCGAGTTAACCGAGAAGAAGAAGATCCCGAAGATCACAACCGACAAGGTCAAGCCCAACTGGCTGCCGGGCCACACCATGGTTACCGGCAAGACGGTGGACACCAGCATGATGCCGACAATCAAGGGCTTCCGTCCGGCCCGGTCGGACAGGAACCCGAGTATGGGACCCACAACGATGCCCATTGCCGCCAGCAGACCAACGTGCAAGCCCACGGCGACATCTCCCATGCCCAGGTCCTCTTTCATGTAGAAGGGCAGGTACAGAATCAACGCCCGGTCTCCCATGCCCCTGATGGCCGAAACCAGCATCACCGAAATCATCCCAGGCCCGCTGAAAGAGCGGCCCGTGATCTTGAACTGGTTCACCAACCGGCGCCAGAAATCCTCCCCCGATGCCGCCGGGCTTCCGGTGCGGCGCAGCAGCACGGCAATGGCCAGAAACAGAGGCAGGATGAGGACCATTCCGTACCGGAGAATGAGCTGCCAGGACGTGACTACCAGGAGCGCACCCACTGCAACCGGACCAATGAAATCGCCCAGGCTGCCGGTGGAGCGGTGGAGAGATACCACCAGCCCTTTGCGCTGTGGAAAGCGCTCGGCCAGCAGTCCCAGGGCCGGAGGGTGCCACAAGCCGCTGCCGGCCGAACCCACCATCACGGCCACCACCACCAGGACGAAAACGTTTCCCACCATGGAAACCAGGAGGTATCCCAGGCCTAAAACGAGCATCGCAACCGCCAGCATCTGCCCGCGGCGATGATGATACATGTCGACCAGGATGCCGGAGGTGAGGCCGATGAAACCGGAGGAAACCTGGCGGGAGGCGTCGATGAGTCCGGCGAAGATGGGGGAGAGGCCCATGGTGACGGCGATAGGGGGCAGGAGCACAATGAAACCCCGAGAGTAGATGTGCTCGATGGTATGGGCGCCGATGACCCCGGCGGCCATGGCTCGGCCTTTGCCCTCGCCACCGGCCGTGGCGCGGGCCGCTACCGTGATTTCAGCTCCTTGCGCCATGCCGCAATCCCTACCAGGCGCTCCTCAACACTGTCATGATGGGCACGGCGTCGGTGATGGGCTTCGGATTGGTGGCCAGCGCCCGGTCGTGGAGGGTTGCGGCGGCAATCAACTCCAACCCTTCTTCCGGCACTCCCACTTCCCGGAGGGTGTCCGGGATATTCAGCTGACGGCACAGCCGGTCCACCGCATCAGCCGCCGCCAGGCCCGCCTCCTCGACGCTCATGCCGCCGGTGTCGATCCCCATGGCCTTAGCGATCAGCGCCTGCCTGTCGGCACTGGCGTCCAGGTTGTAGCGCATGGTATGGGGCAGCAGGATGGCGTTGGCCTCCCCGTGGTTCACCCGGTACAGGGCGCCGACGTGGTGGGCCATGGCGGTGTTCAATCCCAGACCGGCGGCCCCGGCCAGGGCGGCCAACAGCGCGGCCGTCTTGGTGTTCAGCAGGCAGTCCAGGTCTCTCTCCGGGCAACCGGGCAAGTAGCGCACCAGGCCTTCGATGGCGTGGAGGCCGAAGGCATCGCCGATGGGATTGTGGGTCCGGGAGTACACGCTCTCAATCGCGATCCTGAGCTGGCCGATGGCCGTAGACACGAGAATCGGCATGGGTGTGGTGGCCAGGGCTTTCCCGTCCACGATCACGGCTTTGTGGCCGGCTCCCTTGCCAGACATCAAGACCTTGCGCCCCAGGGCCTTGTCGGTCAGGCCGCCCCCGCCCTTGGTAAGCTCCGCGCCCCCCATGGTGGTCGGCACGCTGATGATGGGCGGCCTACCAGACGGCAGGTCGGGGATGAATACCTTATCCGGCGGCTCGAAGCGAATCTCGAAGTCGTGGAGGTCATGGCCCCCGGCCAGCAGGACGGCCATTCCCTTGCAGGTATCGTGGGTGCTTCCGCCCCCCACACTCACCAGGGCGTCGGGGCGCAGCTCCCTGGCCACGGCGCCGGCTTCGTATACGACCTCCATGGGAGAGTGGGGCTCCACCCCTGAAAACAGTCCCACGCACCGCTCGCCGAGTGCTTCCCGCACCCGCTGCACAACATTCGACTCCCGCAGAATGTTGGGGCCGCAGACCACCATGGGCCGGGACACGCCCAGCCGGTCCAGCGAAGCGTTCATACCGGAGATGGAGTCCGGGCCGCACACTATCTCCTGTTCGACGCTGTTGTAGCTGAACTGCAACGATCTCTCCAAAGCCATTTCCAGTGCCTCTCCTCGGGTCGGGTTCCCCAAAATACCAGTTATCTCGAAGACAACGAGATTGGCGCCAGAGTGCCGGCCCAGGCCCGCCTTTACACGATGGACGGCCCAGGGAAGGGGTCCGGTTGACCGGTTCCGGCGGGCCGTGACGACTATTGGCCGGCCAGGCGCTCCAACTCGACCGCGAACCACAGGGCCATGCCACCGCTGCGGTCGTCGATGCCGGAGACTGCCGGGCGGTCCAGGTAGTCCCTGAGACTGACCTGCGCCCCGGTGTTGGTACAGGCATCCACCACATTCCCCTCATCGTCGATGCGCTCGGTCACGCCCTGCCATCCCTGCTGCACCGACTCCAGGAAAGAAGCGCCGAGCCAACCCAGGCGCAGCCCCCTGGCCATGGCGTACCCGAACATGCAGGTGGCGGTGAACTCCTGGTAGGAACCGGGCACGTCCAGCACCTGCGGGAACATCCCCGACGGCTGTTGGTACTGGCGCACCGCGTTCATGTGCCTCATGTACATCGACAGGATGGCGGCCCGGCCTGGGTGCTCTTCTGGCAGGTAGGTCAGGGTCTCGGCCAGGCCCATGGCGGCGAAGCCGTTGCCCCGGCCCCAGAAGTAGGGTACCGACCGGCAATGCCGGAACAAACCGTTTTCCTCCTGGATGCCGCCGTCCAGCAGGAACCGGGTCAGCAGTTCCAGGTACCGCCTGTCGCGGGTGAGGTCGAAGGCGCGGCCCAGCATCGCGCCGTTCATGAACATGTCTTCGGTGCGGAAGTCCGGGTCCGACGGAGGCGGCGCGGCACCGGGTTCCCCGGCCTGGTAACGATCGGCCGCGCTCACCAACAATTGAGCCCAGCGGCGGTCTCCGGTTGCCTCGGCCAGCTCAGCCCCCCAGAGGACCCCGGCCAGGTTCGACGGCCGGGGCGCGTCGCCGAAGGGATCACCCGTGCTCAGCCCGCTCTCGTCGAGCATCGAGGCTATCTCCAAGGCAACGCCCCGGCTGCTGGGTCCCAAACGGGCTAATCGAAGCCGTCCGCTGATGGGGACTCCCTGCGTATAGACGACGGGGTCCAGGTGGCGGCCGTACGCCGTGTCGAGAATACTGGCCACCCGCAGCTTCGACCGGGAGCGCCGGGAGTCCAGCGCACGCCGTGCCGCGGATGGTTCCCAGTCCGGGAACCGTGTGACCAAACTCCACAGGCGGCCCAACTCGCCGGCCACGTGATGAGCTGGAGCCGTCAGACGGAGGCCGGGGATGGCGCCCAAGCCGTTGGGTATTCCCGTTCCCAGCGCGGCCAGCAACGAGCCGGCATCCCGGACCGGGACGGCCCCAACGGCGGGAGCCATTGGGGCGGCGGCCTGGTTTGCTTCCCACTGTATATGGTTCCCGGACCGAATTTCCAGAACCAGGTCCGGGGCCTGAAAACATATCCAACGCCAGAGGTGGCGCGATTCCGGGTTTTGCTGGTCATGGAAGAAGCTACCCTCCGGTGGGTACCCGCTGGAGGGGTCGCCGCCCGCGCCGTTGCCGGGGCCGGTGTCGGCAGCCAGCCCGTCGGGGTTGCCGCAGGGCACCGCGCTGAGGGCTATCGCGCCAGTCAAACTGGGACCGCCGGCGGCAAAAAAACCCAGTACCCGTACCGCCTGGGCCACGTCGTCGGGCCGGCCGGACAGACCGGAGACCAGCAGCACCCGGGCGCGGCTGGTGGCGGGAACATAGGCGTCCCGGTCGAGAAGAGCGGGAATCTCCCGGTCAGAGCGGGTAACCCCACAGGCCGACCGGGTCCACCGGCCCTGTCCTCTCTGGCCCAGCGATTCCAGGGAGGCGATCAGGTCATCGATGCGGTCAGTCATAGCAGATGTCCAGGTCCCGGAGCCCGTACATCATTTCTGGACAATATCGATGTTGACGGGCCGGAGGCCGCTGACGGTAAAGGTCAGCGAGGCTATTCCCGAACCCTCGGTACTGTTGTAGACCTCGATGTTGGACGGTCCGTGCAAGTAGCTGATCTCATCCCCGTCGAGCCTGAAGGGGCGGTCGTGGCCCGGATAGAAAACCTTGGAAGAATGGACCATTTTCTCGACGCTCTCTCTGGCGTCCTCCACATCCCAAAAGACGTTGTAGGGAAGCCCGCGCTTGACCGTGCCGCTGTCGGGCAGAGCGTCGCCGGCCAGGAGTATCTCCTCATCGCCGGCGCCGACAATTATGCTGATGTGGCCCTTGGTGTGGCCCGGTGTGTCGATGACCGAGACGCCGTCGGCTATGGAATCGCCATCGGAGACAAGATCGATCTTAGCCTTGTCCAACGTTTCGGCAATGTACCAGGCCACCGCGAAGTCGCCCCGGTTCGGCTTGCGGGCATAGTCCAGCTCCGTGGGATGGACCAGTATCCGCGCGTTTCGGAACAGGTCCGTGTTCTGGCAGTGGTCCCAGTGCAGGTGAGTGAGGATGACGGTGTCGATATCGTCAGGCGCGAGATTCCTGCTCTGCAGCGCCTTGAAAAGCAATCCCCGGCGAGACGCCGGCCCGGTATCGACCACGATGTTCCGGTTCCCCACCTTCAGCAGGGAAATGGTCGAGTAGCCGAAGGAGCCCTGGTCGGTATTGAGGCCGAAGCCGTAGGTCAGCACTTCCAGGTTCGGCATTGGTCGAGACCTCCTTTGAATAGAACACTGTGAAGATAGCCGTCGGTGCTTCGGATGGCTCGCTGCGAGAGGGCGGAAATCCCCCCAATTGCCCTTTACGAAAGGGGGGGCCAAAGGGGCATTTTCAACTGTATCACTCGATGGCAGCCACAAGTCTACAGCGCAGAGCCCAGGGCCGCCACGAGCACGACGACGGTGAGGAGCAGGATCCCCACGGCCACGAGGCCGCACCCCAGGAACCCTCCTTTTTTCGCCGGCTCGGAGATAATCAGGCGGGATTGGACGGATCCGGTCCGCTCGATGGTGAACTCTTCAACGCCAGGCTGGCCGCGAAAGCCGCGGGCGGGCTGGTACGACAACCGGA
>CAJWBT010000028.1 GCA_913020235.1 uncultured Chloroflexota bacterium | reverse complement strand
GCGCCTTCATCCTGACCAACCTGTCCATCGGCCACGGCATCACCCACTGGTACATGTCGAGCATGATGTTGATGCTGCCCAAGATTCAGAGTTCCTTTGGCTTCGGCAACTTTCAGTTTGGTATGTTGAACACTATCCGGCAGGTCTCCGCCGGCTCTGCCACCATCCCCACCGGCGTTCTCATCGACATGGCGAAAAACCAGTGGGGGTTGATTCTGACCGGGTGCATGATCATGGCCGGCGTGGCATCCGGCCTGATCTCTCTCAGTCCCAACTACATTTACCTTACCGCGGTAATCGTGCTTCTTCCTCTCCCGGGCACCATCTGGCACATGCCGGCCATCGCCGCCATATCCCAGCGCATGCCGGACAGGCGGGGGATGGGGCTGTCCATCCACGGTATCGGGTCCCAGCTTGGGACCAGCCTCGGTCCCTACGGTACCGGCCACTTGCTGGCCCTGATGGCGGGGTGGTCGGCAATGGAGGCCTGGAGGAGCGTAACGCTCATCTACGTTGCGCCGGCCATCTTCATGGCGGTGGTGGTGTGGTGGTCTCTTCGAGACCTGGGCAGCAGTGGCATCTCGCCCAACCAGCAGACGTCCCTCAAGGTGCGGATCCAGGGTGTTGGGGGCCTGCTGCGTAACCGGACCATGCTGGCGCTGATGGTGGTCATCATGCTGCGCAACATGGGTTTCAACTCCCTGACCATCTGGGTGCCCAAATACCTGCAGGATTCGGTCGAAGATGGCGGCCTGGGGATGTCAACGGTCAGTGCCGGCTTGAACTATTCGTTGCTTACGGCCCTGGGGGTGGTCTCCTCCCCGTTCCTCGGCGCTCTCTCCGACCGCTACGGCAGGAAGAAAGTGCTGCTTCCTTCCCTCAGCCTGGCCGCCGTGCTGGCCCTGGCTATCGGGCAGGCGGGCGACGGGGTGTGGCTGACCATGACGATTCTGGCCACCGGGTTGTTCACTTATTCGCTGGGCCAGATACTGCAGGCCTCGGTCTTGGACCAGGTCGGAAAGGGCACCGAGGGCGCCACCATGGGGCTGGTGATGGGCCTGAACAACATATTCAGCGCTCTGTCTCCCCTTGCCGCGGCGCTCGTCGTCAATGCCTACGGTCTCAGTTCGGTCTTCTACTACAACGCTGGCTTGTGGGTCGCCGCCGTGGCGGTGCTCACTTTCATCAGCCTGAAGCCGCCTCCCCGGGTAGCCGCCGTGACGCCTCCAGCAGCCGGTTAGCCGCTCGCCCGGCTGTCGCCAGGTCTCCCTACCCGGGCCGTTGATCCCTCGGATTATCCGGCCGCATGGGCGAACCGTCCCATCTTTCTGGTATACTGGCCCGACTAGTCATTTGCGGCTCGTCTCGCCATCCGGACGCGGCCATGAAACTTGGGAAGAAGGAGCGGCCATGGCTCGGTTCGTTGTAACGCACCGGCACACCCCAGAGAGGTGCCCGGCAGGGGACCCTAGAAAGGCGCCCATGCTGCTGCGGTGCCTCACCAATGAGCACGCGGCTAAGTTCGGCGTCCAAATCCTGGCCGAAGCGATGGTGGATGGGCAACACTCCCTTCACCTGATTGTGGAAGCTACCGACCCGGACGGTGTCCAGAAATTCATGGCCCCATTCGCCCAGGGTGGGAGTGTGGCGGTGATGCCCGCGAGCCCCTGCGAAACCGTTGTCGCCCGGGGTGTCTGCTAGCAGGAGAGGGTCTCCGCCCGCCGCTACTTGATCCCCACGACCATCGAGTCTGGGCCCACCAGGTGCTCCACGTAGGTATCGTGGAATCCCGCGTCGCGGAGCCACGATTGGCAATCGGCGCCGGTATAGTCGAATCCGGCTTGCGTCTCGATGAGCATGTTCAAGCTCATCAGCAGACCGAAGGCGTTCCGGCTGCGGCCGTCGTCGATCACTGCGTCATAGACGATGAGGGCGCCTGCCGGATTCAAGGCGTCGTACGCTTTGGCGATGAGCATCCGCTTCTCGTCTACGCTCCAGTCATGCAGAACATGGCCCATCAGAAGCACGTCCGTCTCGGGCAGCTGATCCTTGAAGAAGTCCCCCGGGTAGAAACTCAGGCGCCGGGCAAGGCCGAATGAAGCCACGTATTCTTCAAAGATGGGGGCTACCACGGGCAAGTCGAAGCCGCCGCCGGACAGGTGGCCCTGGGCCAGCGCGATCTGCACCGCCAGGCCGCCCTGGGCCGTCCCGACATCGATGAAGCTCCGGTAATTGCTCCAGGAGAATTTCTGCGCAATGGCCATGTTGGCGGCCATGCTTACGCCTGTCATGGCCTGCAGAAAGCCACGCAGGGAGGCCGGGTCTTTATAGATTGCATCGAAGGCGTTTCCTCCCGTCTTGGCCTCGTTCTGGGGCCGGCCGGTGCGCAGCGCTTCGGTCAGGGACCCCCAATAGCCGTACAGCCGAGCGTTGGCCATCTCCAATATGCCGCCGATGTACGAAGGTTTGGCCCGGTCCAGGTAAAGGCCGGCCTCCGGGGTGTTGGCGTACTGTCTTCCCTCTCGGCGCAACATACCCAGCGCCACGAGGGAGTCAAAGAAGTCCCGGGCGCCGCGCTGGTGGAGACCCAGGCGCTGGGACAGGCCCTCAACATCCTGGGCGCCATCGGCCAGGACGGTAAATAAGCCGAGTTCCGCGGCGCTCAGCAAGGTCTTCGACCCCCAGAAGCCCATGCCTAGCTGCATGATTCCGTCTGGGGTTGGATGATCTTCCATATGGGAAACCTCCTTGAGTTTCGGTGAGGGCTAGCCGGCATGGTTCGGTGCCGGGCGCGGGATGAGCAGACTATCAGGGGTCTTCTCGGCCGCCGTCAGGGCTGGCGTAGCCGAGGAAGAAGCGCTGCACCAGGACGCGGAGACGCACCCAGTGGTCTTGCAGCGCCTCCCGTTCCTCCGGTGAGAGCTGATTGTAGGTCTTACCGAGTTGGGGGAAATACCACGCGGAGAAGGCCCAGAACCCGGTGGGCTGGGCCGTGCCGACGAGACTTTCCGCGATGACGCCGGTGGCGCCCCGCAGCTCCCACGAAGCCAACACCTCGCCCCGGTCGGCGATGGCCACGGCCTCGACCCACGAGGCTTCACGTTCGGTTCCCCGGTACGGCCGCATCACGTCCAGCAGCCCGCGCAAACGCTGGGCGTCGTCCGCCGCCGGACCGGCGAACCGGTGGGTGTGGCGGCTGTCCCACCCGGACCCCAGGGCCGGAAGTACCAGTCCGCCATCGGAGGCGATGGTCAGCGCCGAGGCGGCCCGGGACCAGTCTTGCGCTTTGGACCGGGCGATAGCCTCGTGGGTATCACCCATCTCCTGAGGGGCGGCGCCCAGGCCCAGCCGGCCGGGCGTCACCGGCGAGAGGGGCAGGCCTTCCAGCAACCATCTCAGTGTATGCTGTTTGGCCGGGTTTCCGGTGCCCAGCAGGATGGTCGTTTGAACATTGGAGGGCGACCGGCCTGGGCGGCCCCTCTCATTCCTCGAGGCTATGGCAAATCTCCTTTAGGACTGTCCACTTCGGCCGTGGAAATCTTGCAAGGACGCTTCGGAATAGAGCCGTCGGCAATGACCTCTCAGCAGAGCCAGGGGAACCGCTCCTAAAGAACTTCCGGTTGGGCAAGAACATCGGCACTACAAGATGCGGGCCACGGCGCGGGCGGCGGCGCCGTCACCGCCCAGCAGCTTGATGGGCAAGGCCCAGAGTTCGAAGGTTTGCCCCACCAGCCGGTCCAGGTTGATCAGGTTTTCGATGAGGGGGATGTTTTGGCCCAGCAGCAGCCGGTGCACCGGAAAATCGTGGATGGTGGACTGGGGCGTTGGAGGGAGCTTGTCGATTGGAAAGTCGACGGCGACGGCGTTGACCGAGCACTGGGCCAGGTATCCGGCCCCCTCGTCGCTCAGGTAGGGGCCTGAGGAATAGAAGAGGGGGCCGCCGGACTCCCGCTCGGTCCAGCCGGTGAACAGGACGGCGATCTTGTCCCGCAACGCTTCCTCCTCCCCGCCGGCCTGCCGCAGGTTGGCGACAGAGATGGGGGTGCCGCGGCGCGCGAGTTTTCGAAGGTCCAGCAGGAGAGCCGGCCCCATGTACCTCTCCAACGGCATGTCGTCCACGGTGGTGGCGCCGGGGTGGAAGTGGTAAGGGGCGTCCACATGGGTGCCGATGTGGGTAGCCAGGGTCAGCTTGGTATTGGACCGGGCATGGCTCCCGTGGGTCATCAGCGGTTCCATTTCCACCGCGACCAGGCCGGGCACCGCGGTGATCCGGTCGCCGCCCAGGGTAAGGGTCAGGTCAATCAACTCGGGCATGCATCCCCCTCAACTTGACCGCGTATTGCGCGCCGGTCCCGCGCGCGCCAGTCCCATATCCAAACGAACCACGGGCAGGTGGCCGGTTCCCCATTACCGGCCTCGTCTAATCTACCCCTGGAATCAGCTCCAGGAGGGCGGCCCGCTTGGCCTCGGCCTGGGCCTTCGCGGGCGTGGACCGGGCCTCCACCGGCAGAGACTCCTCCCAGTCCGGAATCAGCAGGTGGGTGCTGGGCGCCAGGTTCAAGATTACCAGGACCCCAACGAAACTGAAACCCATGGACAAGACCAGGATTGCGGTGAAAGAGCCGGTTACGAAGATCACGAATCCCGCCAACACCGTGGCCACGGCGTGGCCTAAAAGAGCGCCCGTCATCTCGATGCCGTAGAAGGTGCCCAGAGGTCCGGAGCCGAAGTACTGGCGGTTCACCACGGGATAGGCAGACATCTCTCCGCCATAGCCGATGCCGAAGAGAACGGCGAAGACGTAGAACACCCATGGGTCCTGGGCCCAGAACAGCACCAGTACGGTGAGCCCCTGGATGCCCAGGGCCGCGGCCATCGCCGGCTTGCCTCCGAAACGCTCGGTCATTATGGGGGTGACGAAGCGGCTGGCGATGCTGAAGATGTTGATGACGCTGAGAATCAGGGCGGCCCCGGTCAGGCTGATTCCCTGCTCGACGGCCAGGGGGATCGAATATATGAGTATGATCCCGTGGCCGGCACAACCCAGGCTGTGGATAAGGGGCAGGTTCCAGAACTCTTTGGTGTGCCGTATGTGCCGGTTGAACTCCTTGAGCCTGAGCTTCTGCACTGCCTTGGTCCAGCCAGCCTCCTGGGGGTCGTCATCGGCAGCCCCATAGGGCTTGATGCCAAGCTGGGCGGGACGGTTCCGGAAGAAGGGAGCCACCAGGAATATGGCGCCGCCCCCCGCGACCCCGACGGTCAAGAAGGTGGCTTGCCACCCGATGCTTTCCAGGAGGTATCCCACGGTGGGCGCCATGGCGGCCGAGCCCAGGCCACCGGCGGCCCACAGTATCCCGACCCCAAGGCCCAGTCGTCGCTGGAACCACCCGTTGAGCGCCGCGATCAGGGGGACCATGGCGATGGCCTGGGTCACCGCGAGCATCACGCCGAACACCAGGAAGAAGTGCCACAGGGCAGTGATTTGTCCCAACAGGACCATGCTGGCGGTGAAGAGAACCGCGGCCGTCATCATCATCTTGTGGGCGCCGTACCGGTCGGCGAGCCACCCGCTGATTGGGGCGAAGATGGCCCCGGTGAGATAGTAGGTCGCCAGGCCGGCGCCGATGGTACCGATGCTCCAGCCGAAGCTGCCATCGGGGTCGTTCAACGGCGGCACCATCACTCCGGCCGCCATGCCGATGGACTGGGAGACGATCTGGACCACCGACAGTATGGCCACGATCACCCAGCCGTAATGGATCCCGCCGGGCAGCCTGACCGCCGACTTCGGTTTTGCGATGATGGTCATGGTTCGTGTCCGTCTGAGGTTCGCAGGGCTAACCCCTCCGGCCCGGCGTGGGCCTCCACTCCGGCCGCAATCAAACTGCTGGGCTTAGCGACCATTCGAAAACGTGGGACATTGAACGGACGGTCCTTCGACAGGCTCAGGACGAACGGACAGGAGGCTCTTCCACCGTTCGTGGTGAGTTCGTCGAACCGCGTTCCGGGACGGTTGCCTAATGAAGCGGGCACGCTGTCAGGAAGGCTTTACCCCACCAGGTGTCGCCCGTGCTGCCCTCTCCTGGCGTGGGGCTGTTCCGGGCTGTGTTGAGGGCAGTCGAATCGGTGTCGGCGCCACGGTTGGCAAAGCCGAAGGACAGCTTCCTATCTTGCTCCTCTACGTCGGCGGAAACCGCCCAGGCGCCGAAGAAAATGATGAGGAAGACCGTCGCCGTCACCACGACAAGAAACGTGGCTGGGACAGGAAAACGCTTAACTCCGGGCTTCACGTCCTTCATGATCAAGAGACACGCCGTATGGCTGGCCAGACCGCGCCGGCCCGCGCTGGGCGGTGGACCGGCTGATGGCGCGTCGCCGGGGAACCCAGCGGGGCGTGATGCCCGTAGCGGGGGCTTTCTTGAATGAGCACTATTCGCACCGCATCCGGCATGGGAGTCGTGGCGTGGCCTGTTGAGCGGGCGTACAGCAAGCTTCCCTTTCGGATGTGGTGGTCCGCCAGTCTATAACGATGATAATCTATGATACAGCACCAACGACCGTAGATACCAGCGAGCGCGATGCCATTCCCGCCGGAGCCGAGGGCCGGCACCCTGAAAATGGTGCCCGGCAAATGCCGTGTTGCCCCACCCAATGCGGCGCAACACAGCTTTTCCCCTTTCGTCCTCCCAGTGTCTCTCTGTGGCGGGCCAGATTTTGAAGCAATTCCGGTAAACCGCCACGGGTTTGACAGCTGACCGCTGATAGCTGATAGCTGACCGCTTCTATTCCGCTTGAGCCTGGTATTTGTCGCCCAACGCGGTCTCCCAACGGAGGTAGGTCATCATGTCCGCGGGGTTGCGGTCCACGCCGAGAATTACCAGGTCCGTTGGCGAGGTCATCACGCCGGCCAATCCATTTTCCACCGGGAGGCCCGCCTGCCGCCAGGCTTGCATCCCGCCCTCCAGCACCGAAACGTCCACGTAACCCAGCTCCTTCAGGGCGGCGCCGGCCAGAGTTGAGTTCCGGCCGTCGCTGCACGTGACGCCGATGGCGGCCTCTTTGGATGGGGCGATGTCGCCAACCTGGAACTCGAGCCAGCCCCGGGGCACCCAACGGGCGTCGGCAACGTGCCCCTGGGCGAAGTCCTGGCTGGTATCGACGAAGATGACCACCGGCGGCGGGGTTTCGTGCAACTCCCGAGGGGACAAGAGACGCACGCTGGACCGGGCTTCGGCCGCTCCGTAGGGAAGCTCTTCCGGCAGGCCTTTCTCCAGGGCCAGGCCGGCGGCGGTCCAGGCGGCGGTGCCGCCCTCCACCGCGTACGCCTCTTGAATTCCCAACTGGCGGTACCAAGAGGCGGCGAAGGTGGCCCGGGCTTTGCCGTCGCAGGCGAACACCACGGTGCTGTTGTGGACCACCGCCAGTTCGTCGGACCTCTGCAGCGCCTGGCCCCCGGGGAACCACCGGAAGCCGGGGATGTGTCCCGCCTCGTACTCTTCTCTGGTCCGAACGTCGATCAGGTAGATGGTCTCCCGGCCCCGCCTGTCCAGCGTGGCCCGGAGCCCCGGAATGTCGAGGTAGCGCACGCCGTCCTCGGCGGCCAGCCTGGCCGCGTAGGCCTCGGCGGCGTCCAGACCCTCGGGAGAGGGCTCAGGCAGCTGGACCCGGTCTGCGCCTCGCTCCACCTCATAGCCGGCCAGCACCCAGCCCGAGGTGCCGTTCTTGAGGCCGTGGATATCAGAGAACCCCATCCGCTGCAGCACCCTGGTGCCAACAATGCTGCGAGTTCGCCCCGCGCAGTTGACGATCACCGTGGTATCCGGGTCCAGGTCCTTGACTATGTCGGTGATCCTCAGGGCCAGTTCCCCGCCGGGCATGCTACGGCCGCCGGGGATGCAGAAGCGCCGGTACTCCTCGGGGGTCCTGGTGTCCAGGATGACCAGCTTGTCGCCCCGTTCCATGCGTTGGTGGAGTTCCGTGGGCTCGATCTCGGGCACCTGGTGCACCACCTCCAGCTTTTCCCCCAGGTCTTTGCTGGGCACGTTGGTGCCCCATTGGGTGGGGTAACCCTGGGTGGTCCACCGGTTGATGCCGCCCTCCAGAATGGAAACCCTGGTGTAACCCATACGCTCCAAAGTGGCGCCGGCCAGTTCAGCCCGGCGCCCGTCGTCGTCGCAGACCACGATGGAGGCGCCTTGGAAAGGAGCGGCCGCCGGCATCTGGAACTCCAGTTGCCGCCGGGGTATCAGGCTGGAACCCGGAATGTGGGTGCTGTTGTACTCGCCGGCCTCCCGGACATCGATCAACGCGAACTGGGAGGTGCCGTCCAACAGGCTTCTGAGGGTTGCCGTGGAAATCTTTTCGGTCATGACCGGTACCGCCTCGGTTGTATTTTTGGATGCCCGCTGACCAGCGATCGGGGTGATCTCCGGGAGTCAAGCAATTGAGCATTGATGATGGTGGGGCCCCATCCGGCCGGCGAACTCCCACCGGGCGCCCGGCTCGGCTTCCCCTTGGGTGAGGCCGAGCCAATTATGGATAGCACCATCTCCAGTGTCAAGGGAGGCCGTTCGACGAACGGTACTCCTCCGGGCAGGGTCCGGGTTCCCATCACCGGTGGACGGATGTTAAAATGGACTCGGCGCCTTCGCGGCTACAGCCGTATCTTTACCGGGCAGCCGGCGTGCCGGAGGAAGGTTGGGCCATCCGGGATCGGCTCGGGTTACGAAGGGAGCGGGCTGTCCCGAGGTCGGGGCCTTGACCGGCGCCATATTCGGGAAAACAGGAGACTCCCGGTTTGGATGACGATGCTTTCGTCCGACGAATCAGCGAGAAGATCGAACGGCTGACGGGACGCCCGGTGGAGCTGCGGATCGACGAGCAAGAAGCCAGCCAACTGCAACTGGAGCTGCAGCGGGAGGTCCCTCTGGTGGTGCTGGGCACCAACGTAATCCGCTATGCCGGATTCGCCCGAATGTGCATTGAATACGCCGCGGCGTCCATCCAGGAGCAGCGGCCCATCGATATGCTGGAGTTCCACCTGCTGCTGGCGCGTAACTAGCGCCCCGCCACCGGGCCAATGACACAAGGTCAGCCATCATCCTCAGATCAGTCCCGCCCCTGGTTCTACCAGAACTGGTTTCTTTTTGTCGCTTTCATCCTGGGTTGGCCGATTGGCCCCCCCTTCGTCCTCTGGCCCGTGGGGGCCATCCTGGTGATCCGCTCTCCCTGGCATACCAAATTTCCTGTTAGAGCCCTGGCATGGGCCATGCTTCTCTCCGGGGCCGGTATGCTGGTCCAGCGGCTCCAACAACCGGGCGGTTTCCAGGTTGCCGTTGTCATCGCGCTACCCGGCGTGGTTCTCACGGTATTGACTCAAGCCCTGTGGGCCCGATACAAGATGGACCTCGCGGCCTTGTCCAATCCGCCTGCCCCGCCGGATGTTTCCGACGACCGCGCACTTGCCACGCCCCGCCGGCCCCGGCCCCGGCCCCGGCCGCGCCGCCGTGCCCAGCGCAGGCGGGGCTCCCGGCCCGGCCGCACCCCGCGCCAACCTTAGTGATGTCGCCCGGCAGGCCCCTTTCTCGTCTTCGTTGATAGAGAGCACTCAAAGTTCTGTTTTCTCACCGGCGACGATGGGTTTCGCGGCCCGAGTTCCCGGAGCGGGTCTTTCTGAGTCCACCCCGGCGACTGAGTTTGTAGCTGGCACTCGACCGGGAACGGGCCGAGTGCCAATTTCTTCACGAACTCTTCGGCCGATGGCAATTGGTTTGAGATTGGGTCTTGCCGGATGACCAGTCTTTTGGTATTGAAGTGGCGCCTGGTAAAGCCTGGTTGAGATGCAAGCTTTCAGGCCGGCTCTCGTTCTGACGCGGCGTTAGCTGGGCGGGCCAGGGTGAACCGGGTAGGCGGATAGTTTCATCAGAATGTACGGGGGAAAGATCGATGGCTCAGCAGGAAGAACCGTTTCGGCGGGGGATGGTCGTGGTGGCCCACGCCGATGATGCCGAGTGGGGTTGCTCGGGCACGGTGGCCAAATGGTGTGCTGACGGGTGGCAGGTGGTCTACGTCCTGTGCACCGACGGCAGTAAGGGCTCCGACGACCCGGAGATGACCAGCGGCCGGCTGGTGGAGATTCGGCAGGACGAGCAGCGGAACGCCGGAAAAGTGCTGGGTCTGCACGACGTGGTGTTCCTGGGGCACGAGGATTCTATGCTCCTGCCCACCCTTGACCTGCGCCGCGACATCACCCGGGAGATCCGCCGCTACAAGCCCGACGTGCTAATTTGCATGAGTCCGGTGCGGCGCCTGAGCGGCGACGGTTACCTCGGCCACCCGGACCACTTCAACTCCGGCGAGGCGGCCTTGTCCGCCGTTTTCCCTTCGGCCAGGGACCGTCTGACCTTCCCGGAGCTGCTCGATGAGGGGCTGGAGCCCCACAAGGTCCGGGAGGTTTGGGTCATGGACCACAGCGACCCGAACAACTACGTAAACGTGACCGCCTACATCGATGTCGCCATCAAGGCGCTTAAGCAGCACAAGAGCCAGGTCTCCGGCGAGGATGCGGATACCCACATGAGAAACTGGCGAAGCCGTGTTGGAGAGAAGGTGGGTTTCCAGTACGCCGAGGCGTACAAACGCTTCCGGCTGGGCTAACTTCAGGCCTGGTCCCAAAAGTGCGAGTGAAGAAATCAGTCGACGAAAAATAGCCACGGAGGCACAGAGGCACAGAGGCACAGAGGACTTAATGACTCTGTGCCTCTGTGTCTCCGTGGCTAACCCCGCGCTACCCGGCAGCCAGTGCTAACGCTGCAAGCCCTACGACGGTTTCCTGGCCACCACTTTGACGCTGGCCACATTGAGCGGTGCGCCATCTTCCTTGTCGAAACGGACCTGCTCGTCGGTGAGTTCGATGTCTACGAACCCGGCGCGGCGCATCCGGCCCAGGTAGGTCTCCCGGTCCTCGGCGCCGGCGACGCAAGAGGTCCAGGCCTCGGGGTCGGTGCGGCTGGGCCCGTCGCTGCTGAGGGCCATGATGTCTGACAGGTGCAGCCGGCCGCCGGGGGATAGCACGCGGAAGGACTCGTTGAAAACGGCGTCCTTGTCGGGGGAAAGACAGACCACGCAGTTGGAGATAACCACGTCCACGCTGGCGTCGGGCAGGGGCATGTCCTCCATCTCGCCTTTGACGAACTCCACGTTGGTCAGCCCCAGGTTCGCCTGGTTCTTGCGGGCCAGCGCCAGCATGTCATTGGTCATGTCCAGGCCGGTGACATGGCCTTCCTCCCCCACTTGCTGAGCCGCCAGGAAGCAGTCGATGCCCCCGCCGGAGCCCAGGTCGAGCACCCTTTCTCCTGGTTGCAGGCCTGCCAGGGCGGTGGGGTTTCCGCAACCCGCCGATGCCGCCACCGACTCGGTGGGCAGGCTGGCAAGCTGCCCTTCATTGTAGATGCGCAACGCCCGGTCCATGTCGGCCGGGCTGCAACAGCCCCGGCCGCCGTCGCCGGACTGGGACACGTCGGCAAGCTCGATCACGCCTCTAGCTCTGGCGCCGTACTTTTCCCTCACCAGATTCTTGATTTCCTGCGCATTAGTGGCCATGTTGCGTCTCCTCCTCCGAGCTAGTCTATTTTCATGGCAGGCACCGGCCCGGCAAGGGCCTGGGCCACGGTTTCTTCTACCTTCGGCAGCATCTTCTCCCAGACGCGGGCGGCGGAGCGGAAAGCGGCGTGGCCGGTAGGTGTCAGCCAGCAGACCCGGCGCCGGCGCCCCTGATGCTCCTCCTCCCGGCACTCCACGTAGCCCCCTTCCAGAAGCTCTTTCACGGTGGAATAGATCATTGCCTCGGTGGGCTCGCAGCACCCCTGGCAGGCCTCGTGAATGGCCTGGTTGATGCCATATCCGTGGACCGGCCCTTTGGCCAGTTGGGCCAGCAAAAGGAACCGGCACAGGCTGCGCTTGACCAGGTTTTCCCAATAGGCTTCTTTCTGCATGTTGCCGTATCTCTCCGGACTGCCGAAGCCCCGGCCTTCCCGTGGCTAAGAGAAGAGGGTTGCGCCGGACAGTTTCCACGTGAACAGTCCGGCTGACATACTTAACTGCGTTTAGTACTGTACTCATTGCCGCAGACCCTGTCAATACCCTGAAACCTAGCCCGACCCCGCCCAAAGACTCGCCATACGGACCACCGGGGGCGCGGACTTGACCGAGACCCCGGCCAGAAGCAATGGACCTTTTTGAACGATCTCCACGACGGTGACAGCCGGATGCGCACCGGGGTTCAGCAAGCCGATGTATGGTAAAATGGCCTGAACCTGGGAACCTGCGCCAGGCGTAACGTCGATTAGGAACCAGTGGGTTGGCGTGACACGTCCCGCATTGTTTGACCAGTTTGTTTAGCCAGTTTGTTTAGATGGAGGCGAGGCCGATGATCGAGCCGGTGGAGATGATGCGAGTTATCGAAAAGATGCGGGGCGACGCCGTGGTGGTCCCCGCCATGCGGGCCGGCGTCGCCTGGACGAGCGTCACCAACAACGTCAACCGGGACATTCCCATTAGCGGCGCCATGAGCAAGGCCTCGTCTTTCGCCCTGGGTTTCTGTCTGGCCCAGCCTCAGACCAAGGTCATCGTCTACGACGGTGACGGCAGCCTGGTGATGAACCTGGGCAGCCTGGTGACCATCGGCAACAAGGCGCCCAAGAATATGTACCACTTCGTCATGGACAACGGAGTCTACGCCACCACCGGCGGCCAGGACGTGCCCGGCGCCGGGACCACGGAGTACGCCGAAGTGGCGCGGGCCGCGGGCTACGCTCACACCTACACGTTCGACAACCTGGAGGACTTCGTAACCCAGGCGGAACAGGTGATGAGCCAGGAGGGGCCGGTGTTCGTGTGCGTCAAGGCCGTTCCCAATATTCGGCGGCCCGAAGAGCGGGCGGCCAGCCGGGGCGTTCCGGCCCGGCGGACCCC
>CAJWBT010000027.1 GCA_913020235.1 uncultured Chloroflexota bacterium | reverse complement strand
TGTCGCGCCGCGTGTACTTGTCGGCGATTCGGCCGGTAACCTTGACCGTCTTGCCGGGGACCGGCGGGTTGTGGAACTCCACTTCGGAACCGGCGTTGACCGAGCCGGTGGCGTCGGCGTACACCATATGGAAAGCGACGCCGTCGTGCTTGATCGCTATGGTGGGGAACCGCGCGTCGGGATCATCGACCGACTTCCGGAAATTGTCCAGGGTCTCCTGGCTCAAAACGTACTCGTAAGACCCCAACTCCTCACCAATTTCCGCCGTTTGATAGTCGAACTGTTTTAGCTGCTGTTCAGCCATGCGTCTACACCTCTCTCGTACCGGGTTCAAGGCTACCTATACCACACTCCTCCAGGGAGGTCAACATGAACCGTGGCATAGGTGTCGACGATCAGATTTCCCACCTTCAGGTAAGGGCAGCGGTCCAAGTCGGCCTGGTCCTGCGCGACCCCAATTGAAGGGCCGATTTCAATCGGTTTCACCGTCGTTTCCCGCTTCGAGTGTTTCCGGGACCACCCGTCGATGGCGGGCACACCCCTCAACGTTTCGCCTCCACCGGTAGTCAATCTGTGCCGGTATAAAGCCCGCCTGGAAGGGCGCCTATTGCCAGCATCGGTCGCCGAGTGCTAAATTCAATTCGAGTTTACGCTTCGGCGGCCGCGGTGAAGCCGAAGATCTCCTATATTGTCCTGGGCGAGCCTCAAGGCCCACCCCAACGTCGCTTGTATGCCGGGCGTTCGCCAAGGGCAAAGCGAGCCACGGACCGTGTGCTGGAAGGGAACGAACAGGAGGAGGATGGCGCTGGAGGCGAGATTCATCGACGTGACCAACCGGCACGCTCCCCATTCGTGCCGCACCTTGCGGCAATTTGTAGCAATGCCGTGTTAAAAACCCAGGGGCCGGTATGACCAAGATTCTGGTGATCGAGGACGAGGAGGGCAGAGATGTGATCGATCTGGTCCTCGTGGGAGAAGGCTACCAGGTTGTTGGGACCGGTGATGGGGCCACCGCCCACGATCTGGTAGCGCAGGAGAAGCCGGGCCTGGTTGTTCTGAACATCGAGACGGCGAACATCGACGGCTTGGAGGTGCTCCAAAGGCTGAAAGCCAACCAGGAAACTCGGGCCATCCCGGTGATTATTCTCAACGAAGAGAACAAAGCCCAGGAGGCGGAGCGGGCGGTAAGGAGCGGCGCCCTAGACCACGTCACCAAGCCCTGGGATCCGGGCCGGCTGGAAGACCGTATCCGGATAGCCTTGACCCGGTCGGGCACCGTTATACCCACCGGCAACGACGAGATCGACCGGGCGATGTTGGGCGGAGTCACGCTGGGTAGTTTGACCCAGGTGGATGGCCCGTCCGGCAGTGGCAAGAGCGTCATATGCCAGCACCTGGCCTATGGGGCCCTGCTGGTGGACCTGAAAGTGGCCTACTATGTCCAGGGGGTGACCGCCGGCGGCCTGGTGGACCGGATGGGAACCCTGGGCTTGGACGTCGCCCCCAGCTTGGAGGACGGCGATCTTACGATCTACTCCCTGGACGAGTTCTACGGGGAGGAGAAAGAGGCCGCGCCGTCGTTTGAGCGGCTGCGGAAGCACATGGAGGATGTTTTCGAGCAGGTGAGCGTCGTTGTCCTGGATGAAATGACCGGCTTGGTCGATCTGGCGGGGTCCGTCAGCAGCGTCAACTTCTTCACCGAGTGCAGATTCCTTTGCTCGCCCCGAACGGCCCTAATCATCTCCCTGGATACCACGAGCGTGGACCCGTTGATTTTGGCGCACCTGGGAGACCTGACCGGCAACCACCTGACCTTGCACTTGGGGAACTTCAGAGACGGAGGGGAAGACAAGACCATGAGCGTGTTGCAGGTGATCAAGGTCAAGGGCACCACCCTGCGCACAAGCAGCATCATATGTTTCGCGGTGGACCCGGAGCTGGCCAGGAGCATGGACATGAGCCTCAAGGTGCTGCCAGATGTCCAGTGGTAGCCTTGGCACCGCTTCAATTCGGAAGTGGCGCGGGTCACTCTGAGAGCAGTCGAAGGGGTCTGAGCCCTCGGAAGACACCCGGCTTTTGCCCTGGATCTGGAACCGAAGAAGCAACCTCAGGCGCCGGTGAGGACGTTTTCCCGTGTTGGATCCGTCACCCGTTTGGGGGGATTGGGATGGGGAAGGTACCAGAACGCGAGAGCCGCCACTAGATACAAAATCAGGATGGGAATGAGGGCCCAGTGATAGCTGCCGGAAGTGTCGTACACCCAGCCCGCGAACACGGGCACGCCCATTGACATGAAGCTGTGCACCATGGTGATGCCACCCCTGAGGGTGGCGAAACTCCTGCGGCCAAAGAAGTCCCCGAGCAAAGACCAGGACAGGCCGTTTACACCCTCGGCAAAGGCGAAAAGAACGGCGAAGATCAACAGCTGCCACATCGCCCCTCCGCTCAGGAGGAGGATCATCAGACTGGCCGCGCCCACAACCATGGTGATTCCGACCATCTTCTGTTTGGCCCACTTGTCGCCAAGCCAGCCAAGAAGGACCCGGAGAACAATAGAGACTAAGGCCACGAAGGACACGACAAAAGCGCCGATCGCCTCCGAATGGCCCTTCCACACCATCAGAGGCACCAGGTGCACGAACACCCCCGCGTGGGCCGCGATTCGCGTGCCCATGGCCATCGCCAGGAACCAATAGGCTCGCGTCTTAATCGCCTCTTTCGCGGTGAAGTCCACGTTAGTAATGTGGCGGCTGAACCGTAACGACCCCGAGCCGGGAAGGAGCCCGCCGGTGTTGGGTGGCACCCGGTCTCCATCGGGCAGCAGGCCCATGCTCTCGGGAGAACGGCGTATTACCACGGACATGGGGACCACCACGGCAATCAAGACCACGCCCGATAGGACGGCGCCGGTCCTCCAGCCCAGATTAAGCACTATGACGGCGACCAACGGGGTGATTACGGCGCCGCCAAGAGACATGCCCGTGGTTGTTATGGACATGGCCAAGCCCTTGCGTCGAACGAACCACTGGTTGACCGAGGCCATGATGCCATGGTTGAACCCAGCATTCATGCCCACCGCGAGGACGCCAACATACACCAAGAGGAAGGTGGCAAAGCTATCAGTAAGCGATAGGAGAATGAATCCAAGGCCGGCCAGCAAACCCCCGATAGCTATCATCGTCCGGGGTCCGAGGCGGTCAACCAGATACCCCGCCAGCGGCCCTTCGAAACCACCTTCCATACGAGCCAGGCCGTAGGCCAATGAGGTAGCCGCCCGGCTCAGGCCAAAGTCGCGGGTCACGGGGAGAAAGTACACCGAGAAGCCAGACTGGTAGGTGCCTCCCGACAGGGTGTTGAGGACGGTGCCCGCGGCCACGATCCACCAGCCGTAGAATATCTTCTTGCGGCGTGCCGGGTTGCTGCCGCTGCTGGGTGGACTATCCCTCATGCAACCACGTTCCTCTGTTATCCCCGAAAGCCAACGGCCATCATAACGGTACCTGCCTCATAGGGCGCCCGCAGATGATCCACCCGAACGGTCAAGCCTCACCCCGTTTGGGGAATCACGCCACCTGCCCCTGGAGCCAATTTGGCGGGCGAGGCCGCTCTCGCCCTTGTGAAATGAATATAACACGTGGTACAAAGACCGGGGCCGCTCAGTCGGTCCGGTACTCAATTCCCAGTGAGTTCTGCCTTCACCGAGGTCTTGAGAGAGTCCGGCTCCGCTCGGGCAATATTTCAACAGAGCCAGATGGTCGCCACGCGCTATGCGACTCGAAAATTCAGGGGATGTCGAGATGGCTGAACCGCGGGCTGATGTCGTGGTGGTGGGAGGGGGAGGCGCGGGGCTGGCCGCCGCGGTTGAGGCGGCGAAAACGGGATGCCGGGTTATCCTCATCGAGAAGAACCCGTCCCTCGGAGGCACCACCTCACTCTCCGTGGGCTCCGTCTCCGCCTGCCGCACACCGCTTCAGCGACGCAAGGGCATCGAGGACTCGTTCGACGCGTTCTTCGAGGACATCGGGTTGTTCAACGACAGGCGCGGACTGGACGAACGAGACAACCTTGAGTTTCGCCGCCTGCTGGTCCAGGAGTCCCCGGCCACCCTCCAGTGGCTGATGGACCTGGGGGTTGAATTCTTCGGACCCATGCCGGAGCCCCCCAACCGGGTTCCTCGGATGCACAACGCCCTTCCAAATTCCTCCGCTTACGTCTACCGTCTGCGGCGGGAAGCCAGGCGGCGGGGCGTGGAGATGAAACTAGGCACAAAGGGGGAGCGGCTTCTCGTCGAGGCCGGCCGGGTAGCGGGCGTGGAGGCGGCAACAACCCGGGGGCAGAAGGTAAGTATCATCGCCTCCGGAGGTGTGGTGCTGGCGACGGGGGATTACAGCTCCAGCGCGGAGATGAAGGAGAGCTACTTGCCTCCCGGAATCGCTAGAATCGAAGGGATAAACCCCACCAGCACCGGAGATGGCCACCGCATGGCAATCGAAGCGGGCGCCAGGATAGTAAACGGGGACATGCTCTTGGGGCCGGAGATCAGGTTTCTGGCCCCTCGGCATCGGCCGCGGGTCTCACGGATACCACCCTACAGGCCCCTGGCCCGACTGATGCGTTTGGTGTTGAACAGGCTTCCCGCCGGCTTCTTGCGGCCATTCATGATGTCCTTCATCACCACCTATCTGGCGCCGTCGGTGAAGCTCCTCGAGGAGGGCGCTATTTTCGTGAACAAGGAGGGAAGACGATTCACCAACGAGTTGGATCAGCCGGCCCTCGCCATCCCCCGGCAGCCGGAGCGGGAGGCTTTCATCCTGTTCGACGCCGTGGTGGCCCGCAAGTTTTCCCGGTGGCCGTACTTCATCTCCACGGCCCCGGGGGTGGCGTACGCGTATCTGGCTGACTACCGCCGAAACCGCAAAGACATCTACGTTGAGGAGCCCTCTTTGGAAGCCTTGGCCCTTAGGCTGGGCATCCTTGAGGCCAACCTGCTGGAGACGGTGGGGGAATACAACGGATACTCAGACCAGCAGCATGACCTTGCCTTTGGCAGGACACCCGTTGGAAGCGGGCTCAAGGTCCCGCCCTACTACGCCCTGGGTCCGGCCAAGAGTTGGGTAGCTGTCACGGACGGGGGCCTGGCGGTTACCAGCGGGATGGAGGTCCTGGATAAGGACGCCAATGTTATTCCCGGACTCTTTGCCGCCGGCTCCACGGGGCAAGGAGGTGTGCTTCTCGGGGCCCACGGCCTCCACCTGAGCTGGGCCTTTACATCAGGACGTATAGCCGGGCGCAACGCCGCGTCGGGCTAGGTCTCGATTCAGGTTGGCCCGGTCTCTGCGGTCTCCGAGCGTTCGGTGCTTCATCCCTCAGCTGACTTTCAGAGTCCCGCCCACCCGCCCAATGGCAAGGTTTGAGGTGTGCGGGGCTTCGCCCGTACACCTCAAACCCCACACACCGGGAGGGGTGGTGCTCCCCGCAGAGGGATGGCCAGGCGGCCGGTCACCTGATAGAGTGGCCGAAGTTGCCGCATGCTTGGTCAATTAAGCGCCTAGCGGTGAACATTGAGATCGACCAGTCCTGTCCCTTCGCTCACAACTCACGGAAAGGAGTAGCACCCGATGCACCTACAGGTAAACGGGGCATCTTACGAGGTGGCGGTGGACGCGGAGAGAATGCTTCTGGGAGTCCTTCGCGATGACCTTGGCTTGACGGGAGCGAAATACGGGTGCGGAGAGGGAAACTGTGGCGCGTGCACCGTCTTGCTCGACGGCGACACGACTCGCGCCTGTGTCACGCCGGTGGTGTCGGCGGCCGGGCGAGAAATCACCACCATCGAGGGTCTGGCGACCGGGGACAAGCTTCATCCCGTCCAGGACGCATTTATCGAGCACACCGCGTTCCAGTGCGCGTACTGCACGCCCGGCTTCATCATGAGCACGGTGGCTTTGCTCTCACGCAATCCGCGCCCCGACGAGAGCCAGGTCCGCTCGGCACTGAGCGGCCACATCTGCCGCTGCGGCACGTATGTCCGCATCCTTCGGGCTGCCCTGGCGGCTGCGGAGCGGCTAGGGGAAGCGAAAGGAGCGCAACGATGACCGGCGCCGACGCTCGCAAGGATGCCGCCCTGGTCGTCACCGGCCCTCCCCAATGGGCCGGGGAACTGGAACTCCGCGAGCCGCCCGGGCCGGAGGCGGATTTGCTGGTGATGGACCAACAAGCCAACGTGGTCGCTTTCTCGGGCAAGGTTGAATACGGCCAGGGCATCCGCAGCGGTTTTACCATGGCGATCGCCGACGAGCTGGACGTGTCCCTCGATTCGGTCCGCGTAATCCTGGGCGACACCCGACTGGTCCCCTACGACCGGGGGACCACGGGCAGCGTATCGACTCGCACGATCGGGATTCAGCTCCGGCGCGCTGCCGCAACGGCCCGGCGGACGCTCATTGGTTTGGCAGCTCAGCGCTGGGCGGCGCCCGCCGCGAGCCTTGCGACACGCGAGGGCCACGTCTTCCAGACCGGAGAGCCCGGCCGGACAGTTAGCTACGCCGACCTTCTTCAAGGCCAAGCCCTCAAGGTGCCCATCCCGGATGACGCAGCCATCAAGGACCCAGAGGGTTTCCTTTTCATGGGCCGCGATGCGCCGCGTACCGATGCTCTTGATCGGGTCACCGGTCGAGCCAAGTTTTCACAGGACATTGTTGTGGCCGGCATGCTCCACGGCAAGGTCCTTCGCCCCCCTTCCTACGGTGCGCGTTTGCAACGAATCGATAGCACCCAGGCCGAACGCGTGGCCGGCGTGGTCATGGTGGTTCGAGAGGACGACTTTGTCGGTGTGATCGGCGAGCGCGAGGATACAGCCGCATCCGCTCTCGAGAGGATACGGGCCCGCTGGCAGGAAGACCGGGAGCAACCGTCCGATTGGGACCTCCCCGCTCTCCTGAAAGAGAAGGCCAGGGAGATGGTGGTCCTTCGAGAAGAGGGCTCGCTGGCGGCGGGCTTCAACCAGGCCGACCACGTTCTGGAGAGCCGCTACTTCGTGCCGTACGTCTCCAATTCCGCCCTGGAGCCGAGCGCCGCCGTGGCCTCATGGGACGGTAATGAGCTGACCGTCTGGTCGGGCGATCGAAGCCCCTTTGGGGTGCGGGACGAGCTGGCCCAGGCCTTCGGAATGAGTGAAGGCCGGGTGCACGTCATCGCTACCGATATCGGCGGCTCCTTTGGCACCAAGGCAACCAACGGGGTGGCCTACGAAGCGGCGCGACTCTCGAAGGCGGCCGGCCGGCCCGTGCGGGTCGCCCACAATCGTCCGGAGGAGTTCATATGGAGCACCGTACGGCCCGCGGCCCTCATTGAGATTCGCAGCGGGGTCAAGGCCGACGGCACCATCGTGGCCTGGGAGCACACCGCGTATCACACCGGGGAGCGGGCGAACCGTGGACAGCGCGGCGCCGATACCCCCTACAACACCCCCAACGTGCGCGTGGCCGTGGCCGATGCCGAATCGCCTCTGCGCTCCGGCTCTTTCCGTTCGTTGGGAGGCGCCGCGAATCACTTCGCCCGGGAAGTGCACCTGGACGAAATCGCGGCCACTCTTGAGCTGGACCCGGTGGAACTTCGGCTCATGAACCTGACCCATCCCCGGTTGCGCCGGGTCCTCACGGAGGCGGCCCGCAAGTTTGCTTGGGGGTCCCGGCGGCCCGGACCCCCGGCCGGTTTCGGCGTGGCTATCGGCTACGACGTCGGCAGCTACGTGGCGGAGTGCGTTGAGGTTGTGGTGGAAGGCCGGGAGGTCAAGGTACAGAGAGTCGTGGCCGCCTTCGACTGCGGGCTGGTGGTCAACCCCGAGGGTGCGCGCAACCAGATCGAGGGCTCCATCATCATGGGTATGGGCACGGCGCTATGGGAGGCGGTGGAGTTCGATGCCGGGCGGCTTTTGAACCCGAGCTTCAGCCGGTACCGGGTGCCGCGCATCACCGACACCCCCCGCATCGAGGTTGTCCTGGCCGGTGATCCCGCGACTCAATCCACGGGAGCCGGTGAGCCCGCCATCGTCCCAATCGCGGCGGCCATCGACAACGCCGTCTACGACGCCACGGGGTCCCGCATCCGGGACTTGCCCATCGTGCCACGGCTACCGTGATGGCGCCCTAAACACGACGGCCTCCTCCGCTGGGCGCCAACGCGGGCCGCGCTTCCACCATAGGGCCTCCCGTATGCCGGCCCCATCGTCGACCATGAGAATGGTGACGGCGGGCCCGCTACTTACTGCTCCTGCAGTATCTCCTGCACGATTCCCTGGACTTCCGAAAGCTCCATGGGCTTCGCCAGGAATGGTCTTCCCGTCCTTTCCAGAAATGCCTGCGAATCGGGGCTGGCGGTATCGCCGGTTACGAACACCACCCTTTTGGCGGCATCAGGATATTGCTTCCGCAACACTTCGAACAGCCCCTCACCGTCCAGGCCGGGCATCCTCAGGTCCACAATCAGAACGTCGTAGCTCTGATTCTTCAACTGCTCCAGTGCGGCATGGCCATCTCCTACTGTATCAACCCGGTGTCCCTCTCCGGTGAGGGCGATAGCCAGAACCTTTCGGACCGTGCGCTCGTCGTCCACTACCAGGATGTTGCCAGTTTTCACTGTCCGTTCCCTCCTTTCTACCGCCAGACATCACTAGGTCGAGGAATGAGAGATCAACCGCTGCCGTTTGCAGCACATGGAGGGCCTCCAATATTTTATGGTCTATTTACACTTATTTATAATGCTAACACACCTAATTATAGATTTGTAACATCATGTAAACACCGCTGTCAAGCACCGGCTTGAGCCTGGCCTGGGTGGCCCGTTCAGCTGCCTGAGCGGCTGGAGGCGTGTGCGTCCCGATTAGAAGTTAGATGGCCTATGAGCCGAGCGGATGCGTTCAAAGAAATGGCGGGCAACGCGACGCTGAGCACCCCGCCAACAGAGGAAGGGGCCCAATCCCTTGACACGGCGAGCCGTGGGACGTAGGCTGCGGGCAGCGGCACTCTCCGACACCACCGTCGGCATGATTTGAGACATCCAGGATCTTCGTCACTGAGTGCAAGGTTGCAGGATCTCAGCTTCGGTTCAACACCGGTCGAGCCAGCACATCCAAACTGGAGGGGTGAAAATGGCACCGCAAGAATTCAAGATCCGGGTCAATGCTTTTTACGGGGATAATGAAGTCGGGCTGACGTTCCCCGAAAACTGGCAGGTGTCGGAGTGCCTGATGGCAGGCCATGACAAGCCGCCCCTGTCCGACGAGGAGATGCGTCAGGCCCTGGGGTCTCCTATCGGGTCACCCCGGCTCAGCGAACTCGCCAAGGGCAAGAAACAGGTGTGTATCCTCTTCGACGACATACCCAAACCCACACCGGCGTACCGTATCATTCCCTTCGTGTTGGAGGAGCTACATGCCGGTGGCATCACCGACGATCAGATACGCTTCCTTTGCGCGCCCGGCACCCATCGTCCCCTGCTATACCCGGAGTTTGTGGCCAAACTGGGCCGGGATATAGTGGAGCGGTTCCCCGTCTATAACCACTGCATCTGGGAGAACCTGGTCAACGTCGGCACCACCAGCCGGGGCACGCCCATGTGGGTGAACCGGGAATTTGCCTACTGCGACCTGCGGCTGGGCATCGGCAGCCTGTTCCCCCATCCCCACGCCGGGTTCGGCGGAGGGGGGAAGCTAGTCCTGCCCGGCATAAGCGGCATCGACACCGTCGACTACCACCACAAGCACAGCACTCATAACTCCACCCTGGGCCGGGTAGAAGACAACGCCTTCCGGCTGGACATCGAGGAGGCGGCGCGGCTGGCCGGCCTGCACTTCAAGGTGGACTCGGTGCTGAACAACCGCCGCGAGGTAGTGGGGCTTTTCGCCGGTGACTTCGTGGACGAGCACCGGACCGGCGTAGAAATGGCGCGCAAGACTTACGTTACCGATACCCTGGAAGACGCCGACGTGGTGGTGGCCAACAGCTACCCGGACGAGTGCCAGACCAACCGTGCCACCTGGGTGGTGCCCAGCTCTTTGAAGGAGGGCGGGGACGTTGTGCTTATCTCCTACTCCTACGATGGGCAATGCATGCACCAATTCGCCGGCCGCTTCGGAACCGAATATGGCGGCCGGGGCTACACTCCCCGTCGCATATCCGGCAACCTGGGGAAGGCCAACCGAACCATCGTCCTGGCTCCCAACCTGTCCTGGAACGACCGGGAGATGATAGGCCCGCCGGACAAGGTTAGCTGGTACCGGACCTGGGCCGAGGTTCTGGCGGATTTGGAAAGCAGGCATGGGTCCGGTACCAGGGTGGCGTTGTACCCTTACGCGCCACTCCAAATGCCGGTCTCCTCGATGGTGTGGGCGTCACCCCAAGCAGCAGGCCGGACGGCCTAGCGATCGTGACCGACCCCACCGGATAGGTGTTCCGGGCGGGATACGCTCGCCACCGTCCCGACCAAGTAGCGGTGCCGCCCTTGTCCCGCACGGTAGCCACCGGGTGCTATGAGCGGAAATACCTCCCGCTCGCCCCGGTGGTTGCCTCTGGGGTATGGTGGAACGTCGGCGACAGCAACCGTCTTAACTGGGAGAAGCATGAACTCGGGCGTCGGCCGGCGGAAAAAGACGTAGCCCGTCGCACGGTATTTTCCTCGTCCGTACCCCTCAGCCAGGCTCCAGCCGGCTTCTTGAGGCGGTCAACCAAGCCGGTCGCGGGCGGGTCATGGATCAACACCACTTCGTTGTCCACACTGTCCCTTCATGCAATGGATGGGCATCCCTGCTGTCAATCGTCACCCTGGAATCCCTGTCCCGTACCTCATTGAATTAGCCCGATTGAATTGGCCTGCCCCCCGGCTTTGTGCCACTCACCGGGCCAGCTCCAAACCGGCTAGGGCGGGACCGCTCGCCGAAATGGCAGCACGGGCAGGTGTGCTTCCAACCGGGTTAGGTGTGCGTAGAAGTGGTTGATGGATAGCATAAGCTGCACCAAACGATACCCAAGGTCGCGGCCATGAAGAAGAGCTGTTGGCGGGTAGGCTGCGACACGCTGCACGGGCGCAGGCGCCCGTTGCTCTCGGACTGATCAGGGAAGTGATCCTCCGGGACCTCCACCGGCCTGCCGCTGAGCAGCCAGGCGGGCCAGGCTGAATTCAACGTCCGAAGCCTGCGATGACTCACTGAGTTCGCGTTCGGATGTGTCCAACGACTTTGTCCAAAGTAGAGACCGGCCCGCGATCCTCGAATCGCTGGAAAAGGGCGGTCTTGCCCCTGGACGGTTTTGCTGACCACCAGACCACGGCATCGGTAGAGCGGAGGGGGAAGTGTACCCCGGCCAGCGCCGCCGTGAAGCTTTACGGGCCGGCGGCGTTGCTTCGTACAGTGGCCGGGCATGAGCGAGCGGGCCCGCATGGGGATAGCCAGGCGCACACTTGAGACATAGACCCTTTTCGGACCAATGGCTTATTGACAAACAAGGCCGGCCTGTGGAGTATTGTCCTCACAAGCCGGGGTAAGCAGCCGCCCTTTCATCAAGTCGCCTTCGCGAGTGCCCCGGCTTCTGCGCTACACCCCTTTCTCGGGATGAAATGAGGTGATTCATGCCCGAAGCCCAAAAGATTGAAATTGGGATCGGAATCGGCGGCTTTTCCCACGGCCAGATGGGCGTTGAGGAGACGGTTGAAGCTGCCGTCCGCGCGGAAGAAGAAGGGTACGATTTCATCACCCTCGCCGACCACATGCTCTGGCGGCATCCCTCTCTGGATTCGCTCATAATGATGGGCCTGATCTTGGCCAAAACCAAGCGGATCAAAGTGGGGACGGTACTCCTGGTACCCCTTCGGCATCCCACTATCACCGCCAAAATGGTCTCCACCCTGGACCATGTCGCCCACGGGCGGGTCTTTTTGATCCCGGCCGTTGGCGGCGACTACTCTCACGAGTACGAGTCCTGCGGGGTCAAGGTGAGTGAGCGGGGCGGCAGGACCAACGAGTCGCTGGAGATCATGCGCCTCCTGTGGACAGGAGAGGAAGTCAACTACGATGGCCGATATTATTCTATCCGGGACGCCACCATGATGCCGGCGCCGGTTCAGCCCGGGGGGCCTCCATTCTGGCTCGCCCACCGGGGAAGGTCCGAAGCCGCAACCCGGCGCGCGGCCAAGCTGTGCCAGGGGTGGTTTGCCTCTTGGGTCAGCCCCGGACGGTTCCAGCGTGTATGGAACCGCACGCTGGAGTACGCTCAAGAGTACGGCAGGGATCCATCCACCTTCACTCCGGCGAGCATCATCCGAATATACGTTGCGGATGACAAGGAAGCCGCCATTCAGACGACCGCGGCCAACCGCACCAAGATCTATGGACACCCCTCTAACCCTGGAATGGCGGATCACCTGCAATGCCTGGGCACGCCGCAGCAGTGCGCGGAAAAACTGCAGGCCTATCTTGACGCCGGCCTGACTCACATCCACGTTGAGGTGCCCGCTCCACCGGAAGAACACGACGAGCAACTGAAGGCGATTGTCCGAGACGTGCTGCCTCTGGTGGGAGTCAACCTGGGAGCTTCCCGCTGATCGAACAGGCCGGTCCATGCTCGTCTATCGGTGGCTCATTCCATGCTCGACGCCAACCCTGAACCTATCTTGGGGGGCCGGCCCAGGCGGGACCTGCTCCTACCGCCGCGGTGAAAGCTCCGAGTTGCAGGAGCGCCGGGCTATAGAGTATTGTTCTCACGAGCCGGGGCAAACAAGGGACCTTCCATTCACTTGCCCGAGTCGCCGCGGCGAGTGCCCTGGTTTCCACACTACTCCCCTTTCACGGGATGAAATGAGGTGATCCATGTCCGAGGCCAGGAAGATCCGAATTGGGACCGGCGTGGGCGGCGCATCGCTCGGCCTGGTGGGCATTGACGAGACGGTTGAAGCTGCCGTCCGGGCCGAAGAGGAAGGGTACGATTTTCTCACCCTCGACGACCATATGTTCTGGCTGCATCCTTCCCTGGATTCGCTTATCATGATGGGCCTGGTCCTGGCCAATACCAAGAAGATCAAGGTTGGGACGGTTCTCCTGGTTCCCCTGCGGCATCCCGCCATCACCGCCAAGATGGTCTCCACCCTGGACTACATCTCCAACGGGCGGACCTT